>NZ_VVIN01000069.1:0-14784 GCF_008711145.1 Arenibacter lacus | reverse complement strand
AGTTTAAATGCCTACAGAAACTCTTAACTGTCAGAAGAAAAGCGTAGCTATTACCTTAATACCGAGATTCAATATACTCCAACATCTCATGTAAATTTAAATTACGGATTATATCTCCTACCCGTATGTACATATGATAAGAGCTATTGATAGGGACGTAGACGGGAATATCACTTTTGCTTATCTCTATTTGACAGATATGTTTCTTGTCTAATTTATAAAAGTGATAACTGGTTAGCGAACAGAATTGAGGGCCAAGTTTATCTGAGATCAGTTGTCCAATATAATCGGAAAATCTTTTCCTGTCACTTTTTTTAAAACGTTGCCCACCGTTTTCCAAACCAATTATTGCACCTCCTTTATCAACCCCTATTAATAGATTCCCCCCGCCTGAATTCATAAAGCTGGCAACGGATTTAAGAAATTCCTTTTCAGTGGTGGCTGCTGCCTTAGGTTGCTTCAAATCACAAGGTGAAGTTGATAGAAAAGCTAATTGTTGATTTTCTGATGAATTGATAAGGGTCTTAAGATTTTTTAAACGCTCTTTTTTAGACAATGAAGGTTCCTTTTTAAAAAAGGAGATAAAATTTATTAGCAATTTCATATGGATGGCGACTAATTGAACTATGGACCTACTGGTTGGACAATATTATTCTCAAAAGGTTTAAGCAATAATCATTCCATTTACAAAATTACGGGTTTTTATTGACTCGCTATTACTTATATATCTTACTTCATTGGCATAAGTATCATTGTAAAAAGGTTGTATTAATCTGTAAATAAAATCACCAAATATTTCCTATTTAGACTACTCCTATCGTTTTTTATAAAACATATACATCCAAATTATTCTCGATAATCTGAAGTTTATGGAACTGCTAAGAATAGCAATGGCCGCTACAATGAAAAATGTAACAAGAATAGGAAGATCAAGGAATACCCAGGTAATGACAAAACAGGTAATCATTTGTGCACAAGCTATTGCATAGCTCACATACATTGCGCCGAAAAAGAATCCGGGTTCTACCTCAAATTTGTAGTCACATAATTTGCATCTTTTTCCCATAGATGGCATTCTAAATAAGACTGGATTCCCTTTGGTGTTAAAAATTTGCCCCTGCTGACAATTTGGACACTTACCTTTTAAGGCATTGAAAAAGTTCATTCTGTATGGAATTGTTGAGACGCAAAATTAAGTGTGTATTTGGTAGGTATCGATGGAGGATTCACCCCAATATTTGTACATTTGGGACATACTTAGTTGCTATGAAACATATTCCCGTGCTGGGTATCGATCAATTTGAGCAGAACGTATCACTGCATGATATCTACAGCAATACCATTGAAGATCATCTTAGAAGAAATGAAAAACATTTCAATAAACCTCATAAGCATAATTTTTTTCTGTGTGTCTTATTTACAGAGGGAACTGGGACGCACGAAATAGATTTTGAATCCTATCCTATAGAAAAGGGAAGCGTATTCTTTCTTAGACCCGGTCAATCGCATTTTTGGCAATTCACTAGTATACCAAAGGGGTATATTTTCTTTCATTCACGAGAATTTTATGAAGTTCAATTAACCGACATTAAACTATTTCAATTACCATTTTATGGTTCTCCAAATAATGTTCCTTTGATTAAGCTTAATGCAAGTAACCTTCATAAATTAGTTTCAAGGTTTAGGGAAATCAATGATGAATACTCAAGTGATCAGCTTATGAAAAGACTGAAATTAGTAAGTCTCATTCAGTTGCTGTATATCGATTTGACTAGACTGTATCTGGAAGATGATCAGTTAAAATTTCAGGAATCGGTACGGTATTTAGTCATCGTAGGAGAGTTAGAGAGTCTGGTTGAACAATATTACCTGTCCCAAAAGTCTGCAAGTTTCTATGCCGAAAAGCTTCATATCTCTACGAAGCATTTGAATCGCGTATTAAAAGCAGTGTTGAATAAAACAACGACACAGTTAATTACAGAACGTATAATTCTTGAAGCCAAAAGACTCTTAGTGCATAGCAATGATAGTTTAAATGTAATTTCAGAAGTACTAGGGTATAGAGAATACGCTCATTTTTCTAAGGTCTTTAAAAATTATACGGCAATTACACCGATAGACTTTAGAAAATCATATAAAGAATAGAGGGATATAGTTATTCCAACTGATTTATTTATGCAGCGGTAAATTTGAAAAGAAGCGGCTCATTTCAAAAACTCGATTTTCCCGTTTGATAGACTAAACCTGTCAATTTAATGGGAATTGAAATAGTTCTGATAAAATTAAACACCGGGGCCTAAAACAGAAAGTTGTTGATTAGCGACCGTAAAATTTAACCAGGTAGAAATCTTTAATTAAATGGGCAGAACATTTTGTTAAGTTTAATTTAACATGGGGATTCGTATAATTCATTATGTTTGCCTTTCATGAAAAGTAGTCGTTTTAAAAATAATGTCAGTATTCTGTTCCTGACCATTTTCCTCTCAATGAAAGTGGCGGGCTTACATTCATTGACACATACGGACGATAACAATCATGCCTTACACTGTATAATCTGTAACAATGTTAATTCACATAGTTTAACGGCGGCACTTACGCCAAGTGACCTCGATTTCAATATTGAAAACACTGAATTTATTGTTCAGAATGAAGTAGCTACTAACTACAGCTTTAATGCTTCAAGTGCTACAGTATCTTATCACCTATTCTCGCGTCCCCCGCCTTTCCTACTATAGTAGACTTTTCTATACAGCAATCTTTATTAAGGGCTTTACATTATAATTTTAATTATTTAGTGCGTGATATGGTATGCGTGTACGCATCGATTACTTATCATGAGTTGATATAATTGATATCTAATGGCAATTCGGCATTAATACCTCTACTTATTAGGTTTCTAGTAGGCTGACTAACATAACATTAGTCAACTCCCTTAATACCATCTGTATAGCTTTTTATCGTGGTCCGTTTCTTAGGACAAATATTCAAGTTAAAATAGTGCCTTAATTATGCTTTATAAAATATTGGGCGTATGGCTAATCTTTAGCCTATGGTCCATGATGTATTCGCAAGACACCTTTGAAATAAAAGGGTTTGTGAGAAATGCCAACACCTTAGAACCAATTGAAGGTGCCAATATAATTGGTGAAACTCTATTTTCCATTTCATCTGTTACGGGTGAGTTTATAATGAAAGATGTCCCTCAAGGCACCTATACATTTACAGTTACCCATCTGGGCTATTCTCCTAAAACAGTGAGCGTGACAGCGGGATCAGATTTAGATCACATCCAGGTTTATTTAAATGAATCTTCCATGTCCCTGGAGGGAGTTGCAGTATATGGAAAATCTAAGCGAAGATTAGACAAGGAAGCTCCTACAATCTCTCATTTGGTTACAAAAGACTTTCTAGATAGGAATAGGGAAAACAGCCTCATGCAGACCCTGGAAAAGATTCCTGGAGTTAGCACTATCACAATTGGTTCTGGCCAATCCAAGCCCGTTATAAGGGGCCTGGGATTCAATAGGGTGGTAGTTGTTCAAAATGGTGTAAAACATGAAGCTCAACAATGGGGCCATGACCATGGTTTGGAAATAGACCAGTACGGTATTGAAAACATACAGATAATTAAAGGACCAGCGTCTTTGGTTTATGGTTCTGATGCCATTGCCGGTGTGTTGGATATTAGACCTAATGGAATTCCCCTTAAAAACTCCCTGGATGGTGAGGTGAATATTCTGGGAGAAAGCAATAATAGCCTATTTGGTGTTTCTGCCGGTATTAAAGCAAGAAAGGATAAATGGTTTTACCGCGGACGCTTTACCTATAGGGACTATGGAGATTATAAGGTGCCTACGGATAGGATCAATTACGATAGTTACATTTTTGAGCTATATGATAATAATTTAAGAAACACTGCCGGAAGGGAAGCTAATGCAAGCCTTAGTGTTGGATATGCTTCAGAAAACCTAAAATCAGAAACCTTTTTTAGTAACGTAAACGCTAAGAACGGCTTTTTTGCCAATGCCCATGGTTTGGAAGTCAGGACTTCCAAAATTGACTATGATCACTCCAATAGGGATATCGATCTTCCCTTTCATGAGGTTAATCATTTTAAAATCATGAACAATACCTCCTTTACCAATGGCAACCATACGCTTCATCTTGATCTGGGCTTTCAAAATAATCACAGAAGAGAACATTCAGAACCGGTTCCCCATGGCTATATGCCTAAACCTCCCAACAGCCTTGAGCGGGTATTTAATAAAAACACCTATACGCTTAACCTTAGGGGTGACGTTAAGCCCAACGAGCAGTGGAACATTGTACTGGGAACTAATGCAGAGCTGCAATACAACAGAATAGGAGGATGGGGGTATTTAATACCAGCCTACAACCGTCTCACTATGGGTGCTTTTGCATACAGCCAATTTGAGGTTCACCCGCAATTACATGTCCTAGGTGGTATACGCTATGATTATGGCCGTATGGCGGTCATATCCTATTACGACTGGTATCCTACTAAAAAAAACAACCCAGATGGGACTACCTCATATGTGCACTTGCAACGAGCTCAAAATAAAATAATGGATTTTGGGAATATCAGTGCCTCCGCAGGGGTTAGTTACCTTATGGGCAATACCACCTTTAAGGTAAACTTAGGAAAAAGTTTTAGAATGCCTTTGTCTAATGAATTGGCTTCTGATGGCTTAAATTATCACATGTACCGCTATGAAAAGGGGAATCTGGATTTAAAACCAGAGGTATCCTATCAATTGGATTTAGAGGTGTCCCATAAAAAATCGCAGTTTTCCATGGGGTTTAGTCCTTTTGCAAATCATTTTGAAAACTATATTTATCTGAATCCGACCTCCAGTTTTTACGAGACTCTTCAGATTTACGAATACACCCAGACCAAGGTGCTCCGATATGGTGGGGAACTTTGGGCAGGGATGGGCATAACAAAAGACCTGCAGATGGAAGCGTCATTGGAATATGTACAATCCAAACAGACGAAGGGCCCTAAAAAAGGTTTTACTCTGCCTTTTTCCCCACCCTTATCTGCTGTACTCTCGGCCAATTACCAGTTTAGTGATCTAGCTTTTTTAAAGTCCCCGAGCTTGATGACCGATTTTAGAATGACCGCCTCCCAGAATAAAATTATACCCCCTGAGAAAAAGACGGAGGGGCATCAAATAATGAACATCACCTTCTTAACCGACATCAATGGGTTCGAAAAGGATATGCCGATTCAAATGAAAATAAAACTGAACAATATATTCCACACTAAATATTACGACCATACCAGTTATTACCGGTTGATAGATGTTCCCGAAGCCGGGAGAAACCTATCCCTGTCCATAACGGTCCCTTTTTAATAAACATTAATAATTATAAATCAATTAAAATCAAAACCATGAAGACAAACATTTTAAGGACAAATTTCAAATTAGTGGCATCAATCCTGTTCCTAGGACTCCTTTTACATTCTTGTAGTAGTGATGATGACAATGTTACAGTAAATGCCCCAGTAATCTCAAATTTTGAATACGGGGAAGGAAGTGCCCATTCCACAGAGCAAATTGCCTATATGGGATCGGATATTCATTTGGAAGCAGAAATTATTGCCGAATCTAGCGTTAGTAGTATTACCCTATCCATTCACGCCCATGATTTAACACCCGGCGAGGATGAAGTGGTGTGGGATTTTGAAAAGGTCTACTCCAATGAGAAATACCTTGTAAAAAACCCCGTATTCCATGAACACGTGGATGTCCCAAACAATATCCCCACGGGCGAGTATCACATTATGCTGACCGTAACGGATGAGCTAGGAAATAAAACGGAGGTAGAAGGTCACCTTCAAATTTTACACCCCATTGCATTAAGTGACATTTCTATAGACACTAGTGTTCAAAGAGGGAGTGACTTTCACGCGGAATTTAAGATCGATGCGATTAATGGTATTCACAATATCACTGTTGATATTCATTCGCATGGAATTGTACCAACTGAAGGAGAAACTACTTGGCACTATAAGGAGGTGTTTTCGGAAGGGTTTCACGGACTGACCACCGCTGAATTTCATAAACATATCGATGTTCCCACCACTGCACCTAGCGGAGAATATCACATGACCATTACCGTTAAGGACGAGGATGGAAATTCAAAAAAGATTGATAGTCATTTACAGGTAACAAAATAAATAATCATACCGCATAGCCGGCTAGCCGGCTATGCGTATTAAATCCTTAGATATGAGTTTTAGAGCATACAAATATTTCTTTTTCATCGCAATGATCTTTTTCGTTTCCTGCAATGATGGCACGAGCTCGGAAATTGACGATCAAAAGCCAACAATATCGGTGGATTATGAGGAGGGGTTTCCCAAACCTTGCACGGAATTGGTTAGAGGAGAAACTTACACTTTTAAGGCAAGAGCCACCGATAATTTTGCATTGGCGTCTTATAGCCTTGGCATCCACCATAACTTTGATCATCATACCCATGATGACCAAGGAGCACTATGTGAGCTCGATCCCATAAAGAAAGCGGATACCCCATTTCTTTTTATGGAAAACTATCCTATAGATAATTCATTGACCACATATGAAATAAAAGTACAAATAACCGTTCCTAATGATGTAGATCCAGGAGATTATCACTGTAGTTTTTCTGTTACAGATCAAACAGGGTGGCAATCAAGAACCTCGATCGACATCAAAATTATAGAGTAGTGATAGTAGTTTTGGGGAGCTAGGTTAAATTTAAAGTAACCCGCTTGTATGGCCAATAACCGCGGATTATATAGTTGGGATAGGCTATAGTGCCATTCCAAAATATAATTACATTTGCAAAAAAAATAAGTAGGTGTCCGAAAAGACTTATTATAGGTGTCAATATTAAAAATTACAGAATATAAGATGAATAGAATAGCGCATATTGAAAGGGAGATTTTGGATTTAAGAAATCAATTGAAAAATCATCAATTGTATAGCAATATAAACAGTCTTGATGATATAAAAATCTTTATGGAAAATCACGTATTTGCCGTATGGGATTTTATGTCGCTCTTGAAAAGTCTTCAAATAAGCCTAACCTGTGTTGAAATTCCTTGGACACCCCCTAAGAATGCATCCTTATCCAGGTTTATAAATGAAATCGTGCACGGGGAAGAAAGTGACATTAATGAATTGGGAGAATCCAAAAGTCATTTTGAAATGTATTTAGATGCCATGTTGCAGGTAGGTGGGAATACTAATGAGATTAACAAATTTATAAAGCTTTTGGAGTCAGGAAATGCTATTGACGAAGCCCTTAATATGATTGAGGTAGACGAACGCGTTGTAGATTTCGTAAGATTTTCTTTTTTAATTATTGAGACGAAGAAGCCACACGTGGTGGCATCAGCATTTACTTTTGGGAGAGAGGACGTAATTCCTGATATGTTCATGGAAATCCTTAAAGGTTCCGACTCTGATAACAAGCTTTATCCTAAATTAACTTATTACCTTGAGCGTCATATAGAATTGGATGGTGACGAACACGGTCCATTATCCCTTAAGATGATTGCCGAATTATGCGGTGAGGATGATCACAAGTGGGAAGAAGCGTTAAATATTGCTAAACAAGCTTTGGAAAAACGGATTGGACTTTGGGATGCTATTACCGACTTAATACAGCGAAAAAAGGCATTAAGTACCGTTGACTCCTAATTATGCAAATACATAAATTAATATATAAATTGATGCTCAATGGTGTAGTAAAAGGACAATTGCCTTTTCACACTGTTGAGCATTTTATTATAATACTCATAATATCTTTACCTAGAGTTTTCTATCTTATTGTTTAGTTTGGAAGATTCTTTTTAGTTGTCGATCCCATGAAAGCTGATTTCGATAGCTATACCACTTTATAGAACTTACCTATATAGAGATAATCAAGAATTTTATTGGAATTGCTTGTTGGATGGGGGCTTATGTTTCTATGCAACTTTCAATATGATTATATGTAATAGCTCCGATTTCGATAGGAGGTTTTGAGCTTGGTGTTTTTTACGCAGATTTTTATAGGAAAACCCAAGCAGTAGGCCAGTATTTGATTGCAATCTGAAACGTTGAAGAGAGGTGTTGATATTTACAATAGAATATCAGTTTGCCATAAATGAAAAACACTTGCAAAAGGACATTTGCAAGTGTTTAATTATTATTTTTAATATAATCTGTTCTGGTTTTTGGACAAATCTAATTGAAAAGACTTATTTCATCTGCTCTGTTGGTCGTAAAACTATTAAATCATCGGCTTTCAATTCCCCAAAAACCTCCGTAACCGTATCCATTCGAATTCCTTCCTTTATGGAAATGCGTTGGATGTCATTCTGGTTTTTGGTTAACACAAATAATCCAGACTGTGTCCTTAATATACTTTTTGGAGAAACCCAAAACGTAGGGTGTTGGCGCTTTAAATTCAATTGAACTTGTGCATATTCCCCACCGTTCAGGTTTTCATCTAAATTCTTTACATCAAACTCCAAAGTTACCGACCGGTTTTGTGAATTAATCATTTTTGAACTACGAGAAAGACTGGCGCCATATTGCTTCCCAGGTTGAGAATTTACCGTGAAGGAAACTTCCATATCATTGTTAATGGAAGCAGCATGCTTCTCGGGTAGCGCTAATTTTAATTTTAAATTTTGCTCATCGGAAAGACGAAAAATGGGCTGACCTGAACCTGGACCCACCAAAGCGCCCTCAGATACATTGCGTTCGGTGATCACCCCATTAAAGGGAGCAACTACCTGAAGGTATTTCTGCATTTGGGCACTGTGTCCTGTTTGTGCCTTGGAGGATTCGTATGCTGATTTTGCACTGTTCATTGCACTTTTTGCACGGTCCAATTCAATGGCAGCTACAGCACCTTCGGTTTTGGCCGCTTCTAGCAATCTATCCAAATTTTGTTGGGCATATAGATAATCACTATGGAGTTTCTGTTCCGATGATTGGTCCGCTATTAATCGTTGATCCATTTCTGGGGCTTCTAACACCGCCAGTAGTTGGCCTTTCTTTACCGAATCGCCTATGTCTACATGTAAGCTTTTTACAAACCCGTTTACCTTGGCATATAGAGAGACTTGCTCAGCTGGCGCTAATTCGCCAGAGACCGCAAGTTTATAATCAGGGTGCATTTGCAAAATTGGTTTAACAACTATTTCTTGTTCCCCAAGGTTCTGGGCAATGTCTGTACTAGGGTTGTGTCCCGGTTCTGAATCGGAACAGGAAGCAAGGGTTAAAGAGGAAAAAATAGCTAGAAAGCTTAGTGATTTTATAGATTGAAAATTATAATTCATGATAATATTGATTATGGTTATTTTTTTATTTTTAAATAATACTCACTGTTTTGATCGTCCGGATCCAACGAAACACTTCTTACAGTGGAACGGGACATAACAGAAGAATAAAAATGAGGGATGAGCAATAAAATAGTAATCGATGAGCCAATTAATCCACCAATTACCGCTCTTCCCAAAGGTGCTGCCTGCTCGGATCCTTCGCCAATGCCAATAGCCATTGGAAGCATCCCCGCAAACATCGCCGCAGCAGTCATCAAAATGGGTCTTAAACGTGATGCGGATGCCAAACGGGCTGAATTTGAAGGCTTCAGCAATGACTTTTTACGATAAAATTCACCCTGGTCTACCAATAAAATTGTGTTGGATACTGATACCCCAATGGCCATAATGATCCCCATATAGGATTGTAAGTTGAGAGTGCTTCCGGTTATAAACAGCAGCAATAAACTTCCAGCAAATACTGCTGGTGCCACGGATAAAATTACAATGGGTACTTTAAAGGATTGGTAATAGGCTGCCATCATCAGGAATATGGCGATAAGGGCTACTGCTAAACCTGACATCAAACTGCTCATGGTTTCATCCAGTAAATTCATAGTGCCTTCCGTCCATACTGTTACCCCACGAGGTGGTTCCCCCGCTTGTTCAATGGCTTCTTTGACTGCCGCTGAAGCGGACCCCAAATCTTTATTATGAATGTTGGCAATTAAAGTAACATACCGATTTGGGCCTTTTCTGTTGACCTGTGCAGGTGCGGTGGAATGACGAATGTTTGCCACATCCTCCAAAACCGGATGACTACTTCCTTTTTTTACAGGCATCGATCGAAGTTGGGATTCCGTAAGCATATCAGCATAAGGGATTTCCACCTGTGTTTGAAATGGCAATCCAGATCGTGGATCAATCCACAGGTTTTTATTGGTGAAACGTGTGGAAGAGGTAGCTGCCACCAAATTTCGACTGATGTCATCCACGCCTAAATCAAATTGTCCCGCTAGATCCCTATCGATATCGATATTTAGGACGGGATAGTCTATTTGTTCGGCAATCCGAATGTCTCGTAGAAAATCTACTTTGCTTAAATGGGCTTTGATCTGGTTGGCAAAGCCGGCAGCTTGTTTTAATTGTCGTGCCCCAACTTTGATTTCGATAGGGGTCATTGCACCTTGCCCCATAATTTTTTCTGTAAGTTCCATAGGCTCGAAGTTGATAGATGCTTCAGGGTATTTATGGGCAACAATTCCTCTAAGCTTCTCACGGATTTCATCCATCGATCCAGAATAAATTTCCTGATTTATAGAAACTTCAAGAACCGCTTGGTCCGAGGAGCTTGTAAATAAGAATATTGGATTAATAGGGCTATTAGGTGATTGTGGACCTACAAAACCAGAAGTGATCGAGACGGCACCCTCAGGTAGTAGGTTGTTAATATCAGCAATCACATTGTTATACAATTCCTCCGTTTTCTCCAAACGGTCTCCAGCAGGAGCTTGTATCCTCAATTGAAAGTCGCCACTATTGGAGTTGGGCATCACGTCTGTTCCAACCCTGTTTATAAGGAATACTACAATGGCCCCAGAGGTGATTAGATATATAAAAAACAATGGAAGTGAACGTGGAAACCATCTTCTAAGTGTAAAGGAATACCGTACTCTAATTTTGTCGAAAAACGCGCGTTTCCGTTTAGAGATTTGTACTGGATTGCTGGGTGCTTTAATCATCCAATTCGCTAAAATTGGTACAAATGTCTGGGAGGAAATAAAGGAAGCGATCATCGCAAATGCCACCGCCAAGGATAATGGCAGGAACATATCTTTTGAAATTCCCGTCATAATAAGCGTGGGTGTCAATACAGCCAAAATACTTAATAGAATCAACAACTTCGGAATGGAGATTTCAAAAAGGGCATCCAAAATTGCCCGCTGCTTTTGCTTTCCTACTTCTAAATGTTGATGGATATTTTCTATGGTAACTGTAGCTTCGTCCACTAAAATTCCGATGGAAAGTGCCAAGCCGCTCAATGTCATGATGTTCAGCGTCTGGCCCATGAGATAGAGTACGGATACTGCTGCCATTAGTGAAATGGGGATGGTAAGCACTACGATTAGTGCACCACGTAAATCCCCTAAGAAAAGTAAGACCACCAGTCCTGTCAAAATGGCTCCCAAAAGACCGGATATTTGTAGATTGGTCAAGGAAGTTTGAATGTATTTGGATTGGTCAAACTCATAGCGAACGCTCATATCTTCTGGCAACATATGCTCAAAATCTTTTAAACTGGCTTTTACGTTTTGCACCGCATCTAATGTAGAGGCATCTGATTTTTTAATTACAGGGAGATAAACAGACCGTTTTCCGTTTACCATGGCGTAACCATAAGTCATATCAGCCTCGTCCTGTACGTGGGCAACGTCACGTACGTAAATCGTGCGGCCAGCAACCTTCTTAATAGGAGTATTCAGAAACTCTTCCGGTCCTTTGGAAAGTGAATTTATAGGAGCCATCATGTTTTTATTGCCAATCCTAAAATTTCCTGCAGGAGAAGGCAAATTACTTTTGGCAATGGCAATGGTTACGTCCTCAGTGCTCAGGTTATTAGCTCGGAGCAAGTTAGGATCCGCATTGACTACAATCGTTCGCGCACTTCCACCAAAAGGAGCGGGTGCCGATACTCCAGGTACATTTACCAGCATCGGACGGATTTTGGTCATGACTTCCGTCTGAATTTCGTTAATAGAGCGTTGCTCACTTTCAAAAACCAGTTTTCCCACAGGGAGTGAACTTCCATCGAAGCGAACAACCATTGGAGGAACTGCGCCTGCCGGAAGAAAACCCATTGCCCGGGAGACGGAGGTAGACAGCTCTGCAGCTGATTGTGCCATATCCGTTCCGGGATAAAAGGTGAGTTTCATTAAGGTCAGTCCTTGAATGCTTTTAAAATCCATTTCTTTTACACCACTAACAAATAGAAGTATTTTTTGAAATTCGTTGGCCATAAAACCATCCATGTATTCAGGTGAAAGTCCGCCATAGGGCATGGCAATGTAAATAGCAGGGGATTCCACTTCGGGGAAAATATCTACGTTTATTTTTTGGACTGCAATGACCGAAAAGAAAACGATGGCTAGAATCGAAACTATGATCGAGATGGGCTTTTGCAGTGCAAATCGAATTAAATTATTCATTATTTTTTATTTATAGATTATTGAACAAATGTGAAAAATCGGCTAGCAATGCCGCTTCGGAAGTCTTCAGCATCCAAAAGGAAAAGGCAGCATCTATAAGCTTATTTTCTGCCTGCTCCAGGATAATCTGGATTTGAAGTAGATTGCTTAAATCCATTAATCCGCTTTTATATCGTGATAAATACATTTGGTAAGCGTTATTTGCTTGTTGTTGCGCCTCACGGTTTTTTTTTACTTCCGCATATTGCCTCGACAGTTTATCTTGAATGGATGTCAATTCCGCCTGCATTTGCTGTTTTAATTGTTTATAGCGGTAACCTTCACTTTCAGCTTGTTTCTTCAAACTTCCAGAACGTTGTTTTTGGGTGTACAGGTCAGAGATATTCCAGGTAAGGCCCACACCTACCAATCCATTGGTCACCGAGTTGGAAAAACCATCGTTCCACGTATCTGAAACCGTACCCTCATTTCCAATTCCCACACCACGGTAGGCATATCCTCCAATTAGATTTATGGAGGGCAAAGCAGCACTTGCTTCACTTTTTCCGCGATAATCTAAACTTTTTTGACGTGCTTCAAGAGTAGTTAAAAGTGGATGGGTGGGATCGATTTTAGTAGCTCCGGTTAAGGAAATTTCCAATGGGTTCAAAAATCGAAGGAGAGAAGTGAGATATTTAGCTTCTTTTCCATTAGTAAGTTCCAAAAGCTGGATGAGGGCGGCCTGCTTTTGTCCATTTAGATTTTCATTAGTTCCTATCGCTTGATTGTAAGAGGCGGAAGCCATCAAGCTATCAGCGGCCGATCTTAATCCGGCCATAGCCAATCCCGAAGTAATTACGCGTACGGTATTTAGCCTATCAATGTTGTCCCGATTGGTTTCTAACTTGGCTTCGTTATAAAGTAATTTCAAATACCGATGAGAAAGCTCTTTCTGAAGTTGAACCTGGTAAGCATCCTGTTCGCTCTCCACACGATGTGTATTGGATTTGGCCGCCTTAGATTTGTAGTTGTATTTCCCAAAGGAAAAAAGTTCCCATTCCAATGTGGAAGAAACATAAGAGTTGAAGGTCCAGGATGGTCCACTCCATCCATTGACTCCAGCGACATTAAATAGTCCCGGTTGTGGGAAAAATGCGCCACTAATTCCTTTATGGGTAGCATAGGAGTTTTGAGCTTGGGCCCGTAGTTGTGGAAGTCGTTCGCCGAAAATGGATTTTTCTTCCATTTTGGATGATTCTACAGAGGCTCTTCTAGCCTCTATACCTGGATAGGAGCGTTGAGCTTCCTCCCACAAGGTGTTTAATGGACTTTCACCTTGTTGAGCAAAAGAAGGTTGGCAGCCGGCTAGGAATATTCCAGCGCCGATGACTGATACAAGAATTCTTGTCATTGATTTTATTTTTACGATTATTTGAATGAAATGGGCCAAATTTTAAATGGGTATGGCCCAGAACATTGAGCTTTTTAAAGCCTGTACTAATTTTAGGAATCGAAGACAAAGATGAATGAACGAGAAAACAGACTATGAAATCTATGGTCCACTACACCAAAAATAGTAGGAACAATAGAAAGCTGTTCTCGTTCTTCAATGTCTACAATGAAGAATAAATTATCGTATATCGTAAAAAAGTAGCTTGCTAAAGAGTAGGTACTTGGGAATGCTACGTCCCTGTGGTGGTAGGTTGTAAATATGTTCTTCCTTAAGCCTAAAAAAAGGCAACAAAAAAAGAGAAAAAACAACGCTAATAAAAATTGATTGGGAAAGATCCTTTAAAAGTGATTGATCATAAGTTTTTGCAGTAAAAACTTGAAAATCGGTACATTCTATGAAAGTAGTCTTGCCGTTCTCAACAGAAGATATATACTGGCCTGATCTACCAGCTTGCTCCATTTTAATTGGAATGTCAAATAAAACCTTGACACCTCTTTTCAAGGAACACGAAGACAACAGTACCACTAGCAGCAGAGCAGAGGCCAGAACCTGTCTGAAAATTTGAGTTACGTTATGTGCTTCCTTGTTTTTCACAACCCGCAAAAGTAAGAGAATAGATTAAGAAAAAAAAGTAGGAAAGGATTTTTAAATTGCTAATACTTTTCTGAAGTATTGGTAAAATTTTAATTTGACTACTAGGGCTACTTTATTTTCTAGAATTTGTATGGAGCCGTCATTTACATTATTTGTTTGCTTGAAGAGTTGACGGTCAGTAAAGTGAGTGAGGGATCGGGTAGACAAACCCCCAAATCTCTAGG
>NZ_VVIN01000068.1:0-15563 GCF_008711145.1 Arenibacter lacus | reverse complement strand
CTTCATGGTCCTTCAAAGAATGAGGGATTACAATCGCCTGAGTTGAAGACAGCTTCAAATATGATGTCTGTTGTTGCAACAGTAATTATTAAAGGTGGTAAAAAATATTTGTCAGGGACGGTGTCTGATGGGGCGAGGGGATTACCAGGTGCAAATATTTCCATTCAAAATGGGAATAAAGCGGTCGTTTCCGACTTTGATGGTGTTTTTAGCATTGAGGTTGAAAAAGGGAATGTTATTGAATTTCAGTTTACCGGACTACCAACTGCACGGCTTACCATTACTGATGAAACTGAATACAGAATAAAGAAAATAAAATAAATCGGACTATAGCATCGTATAGATGGTAAAACTTATCGGCCTAAATAATTGAAAACACACTACTTAATTTTTTTATTGATTGGGTTGGTTGGCAATGGAAACTCCCAGATCAGCGCTACCTCCACTGCCGATAGCCTCTTTGCCACCGGAAACTACACCATGGCCATTAATGAATATGCCAAACACGGGGCATCTTCCAAAGCGCAATTGCAAATTGCACGGGCCTATAATACCATAGGGAACTATGATAAAGCTGTAACTCAATACACAAGCTTGGTGCAAAACAACCAATCCTTGGTGCTTGCAAAATATGAGCTGGGCAGATTGTATCTGAAGCTCAAGAATTATGCCCTTGCACATACGGTGTTTTCTCAATTGACCGAGAAAAATCATCAGAACCCGGAATATTTCTACTATCTGGGGGAGTCCTTAAATGGGTTAGATCGCTCAGCGGAAAGTATATCCGCCTATAAGCAATCGGTGAAAATTGACAGTACCCACTTGCGAAGTCTGTTTCAATTGGGAAAGTATTATGTTTTTAAAAGGGAACGCGATTCCGTATTGAAATATGTGGATAAAGGACTTCAATTCTACAGGAACGATGTAGGTTTAATCCATCTAAAGGCACTGGCCTATTATAATGACCGCTATTTTAGTCGAGCTATTCCTTTATTTGAAAAATTAGTGGAATTAGGGGAGGATAAGGAATATATTCATGAAAGGATGGGGCAGGCGTATCTACATATACGGCAGTATGCCAAAGCCAAAGAGGCCTATGTTAACTGGTTAGCGTTTAATGATGAAAATCCAAAAGCCCTATATGGGGTGGGAACTTCCCTTTGGAAATTGCAGGAATTGGACAGCGCAAAAATATATTTTCTAAAATCCATCGATGTGCAACAGGTTGCGCTGGATAAGGAATACAATGCTTTAGCCCGATTGGCGATGGAGCAGAATGACATAAAATTGGCCATTGGTCATTATGAAAATGCCTACTTGGAGAACCCCGAAGGCCACCTCTATAAATAAGAGATATGTTTATTATCCGAACATTATTATAAAAACCCCCAACAGGCTTTAAAATGTTATAGGGAGTATCAAAGAAAAATTGGACATCAAAACGACTATTTCTCAGAATTTGCTTCAAAACGAATATCCAAGATAAAGGAGGAAATTCATAGGAATGCCTACTAAATTGACCAAATTATCGTAATTTTCCCCCTAGAATATGGCATTCATGAGGAAAGTTGTGGTTTTGGCTTGTATTTGTCTTTTTACCTCTTGTGATTGGTTTACTTCCAAAGAAGAGAAAACCCAGGAATTGGTGCAGGAGGAAATGCAGAATATTAATTTTAACGAGGTAGACCGGTATCCGCTGTTCGCAGGTTGTGACGAAATGGTTTCTAAACCAGCGCAGAAAGAATGCTTTGAGAAGACCCTGCTAATGCATTTTTCCAAGACCTTGCAAGATTTCGATTTCGTCATTGAAACCGAGGTCAATGATACCATTTATGTGGACTTTCTGATGGACAAAAACGGGGCGATCTCTGTTTTGGGGATAGAAAAGAACATGAGTATTGATGATGAAATGCCCGAGTTTAATGGGATTATTACCCAGAGCCTAAAGAGCATGCCCAAAATAGAACCCGCACTAAAAAGGGGGATTCCCGTAAATGCCAAATTCCGCATTCCTATAGTACTCAACAGTAATTAATACATAGTTTTTGAAACACGAAAAGATAATATTGGGAATAGATCCCGGAACCACCATCATGGGATTCGGTCTAATAAAGGTAATGGACAAGAAAATGGAGTTTCTTCAAATGAATGAGCTTCTTTTGCAAAAATACAGTGATCCCTATACCAAATTGAAGCTTATTTTTGAACGCACCATAGAGCTGATAGATACCTATCACCCCGATGAAATTGCCATTGAGGCCCCCTTCTTTGGGAAGAATGTACAGTCTATGCTAAAATTAGGTCGCGCCCAAGGGGTGGCCATGGCCGCAGGATTATCGCGCGAAATTCCCATAACCGAATACCTGCCCAAAAAAATAAAAATGTCCATAACCGGTAACGGAAATGCCAGTAAGGAGCAGGTGGCCAAAATGCTTCAGAGTGTCCTTAAACTAAAATCACTTCCCAAAAACCTGGACAGCACGGACGGACTCGCCGCAGCGGTATGCCATTTCTATAACGAAGGCCGTATAGAAGTCGGCAAAAACTACAGCGGATGGGAAGCCTTTGTGAAACAAAATGAGAAACGGGTGAAGAAGTGATTAATTCAATAAGCAATAATTAATTAGCAGTTAACAATGCTTTAAAACGGTAATTATGGATAGTAAGAATAATCCTTTATCTATTAAGTCTTTTAATTTTGCACTGAAGGTAGTGACCCTTTACAAAGATGTAATAAAACTAGAAAAAGAGTATGTGCTATCTAAGCAATTCTTGAAGTCTGGCACCTCTATCGGGGCAAATATTGCAGAAGCTAACGGTGCCATTTCAAAATCTGATTTTTCCTCTAAAATTTCCATAGCGTATAAGGAAAGTCTTGAAACAAAATATTGGCTTAAATTATTAAGGGATTCAGACTATATCTCTAAATCAAAAGCTGAGGAATTAATTTCAGATGCTGATGAATTGTCAAAAATTATGTTCGCCATCCTTAAAACCACCAGAATTAATAATAGAATTTAATTGTTTATTGCTAACTGATAATTGTTAATTGTTCAAATGAGCTGGATCTAAATACATATAAACCATGTCTCTAAAATAACAGCAGGGGAATTAATTACGGATGCAGATGAATTGTCGAAAATTATGTTCACCATCCTAAAAACTACCAAGACTAAAATTGAATAATTGTTTATTGCTAATTGCTAACTGTTAATTGTAAAAATGAGCGGCATCTACATCCATATCCCTTTTTGCAAGCAGGCTTGCCACTATTGTAATTTCCACTTCTCCACCAATATGAAGAAAAAGGAGGAGATGATTGGTGCGCTGATCCGGGAATTGGAGTTGAGAAAAGAGGAATTCGCTGAGGATGAGGTGTATACCATTTATTTTGGGGGAGGTACTCCCTCGGTCTTGAATGCATCGGAAATAGAACAGCTCCTGGACGCAGTGTATCAAAACTATAGGGTGGCAGCAAATCCAGAAATCACGCTGGAAGCAAATCCCGATGACCTTTCTGAATATACGATCAAAGAACTGTCCAGTACCGCCATCAATAGGTTGAGCATAGGAGTGCAATCATTTTTTGAGGAAGACCTAAAGCTGATGAATAGGGCCCACAATGCCAAAGAGGCGGAAGACTGCATTAAACTGGCCTGTACCTATTTCAACAATATTTCCATCGATCTAATTTATGGCACACCAGGGATGAGCAATGAACGCTGGGCGGCCAATATTGAAAAAGCACTATCGTTCCAGATTCCCCATATCTCTAGCTATGCGCTTACCGTTGAGCCCAAAACGGCCCTAAAAGCCTTTATTGAAAAGGGAAGTATGGCTCCGTTAGAAGATGAGTTGGCCGAAGGGCATTTCCAGATCCTAATTGAAAAACTCTCAGCTGCGGGCTTTATCCAATATGAGTTTTCAAATTTTGGGAAGCAGGATTATTTTTCCCAGAATAATACCGCCTACTGGAAAGGGAAAAAGTATTTGGGAATTGGACCTTCCGCTCATTCCTTTGACGGAATCCGAAGGGGTTGGAATGTAGAGAATAATACGAAATACATAAAAAGCATTGCCCAAGGCATCCTCCCAATGGAAACAGAGGTGCTTTCTACAACAGATCGCTTTAACGAATATATGATGACGGGAATGCGCACCATATGGGGGGTTTCCTTGCAGCGTATAAGAACCGAATTTGGAGAGGATTACTATTCACACCTGCTAAAAGAAGCTGCGGTTAAATTAGATAAAGGACTGTTGGTCGTAGATAATGAACACCTTTTGGTAACCCCAAAAGGAAAGTTTTTGTGCGATGGCATAGCTTCGGACCTTTTTATGGTCGGTTAATACTGCACCCTAATTTCTCTCGATTTTATGTCTTTTACCCAAAGTTTAGTCCGATAAGTACTATTTGTGGGTGGTTTGTCCCAGCACAAGACCTCCCTTTTAAGGGGTGATCCAGTGCATATTGAAGGTTTTAGAAGTAATTTATTTAGGTTAAGCAACCATCTACGGGCCTTAATACATTTATTTTATGTAAATTTTAAAGCCTTCAAATAGCCTAGTGGCTCTAGAAGAGGAATCTCGATTATTATCCGATTACTAGAAGAACTAATACAAGAATTTTATACATGAAGACAATTATTAAACACAACACCATTAACTATACTATAGACCTTTCCGATCCGTTGGATATTTCCATCCCTATAAAAGGGGGAGATTCCAATGTGAATTCGTGGTACCTTCCCCCGCCAAAAATAGAGCCTCATAGTGAGGGCGAATTTGTAGGGAAGGTTACCGAAGGGGGGTCCACCAATTTTAATGATATCTACTTTAATCCTCATTCCCACGGGACGCATACAGAGTGTGTGGGGCATATTACGGAGGAATTTAGATCGGTTAACCAGAGTCTTTCCAAGTTTTTCTTTATGACTGAGGTGATAACGATAGCCCCTGAAAAAATGGGAGACGATTTTGTGATTTCCAAGAAGCAATTGCAATATGCCTTGGGAAATAAAAATAGGGAGGCGGTGGTTATTAGAACGCTTCCTAATTTATCGGAAAAAAAATCCAGACAATACTCCAATACCAATCCGCCCTATTTATTGGAGGATGCCGCCAAACTATTATTGGAGAAAGGGATATCGCATTTATTAATAGATCTGCCTAGCGTGGACAAGGAGAAAGATGGCGGACTCCTCTTGGCCCATAAAGCATTTTGGGATTACGATGGCAAAATTAGGCATGACGCCACCATAACCGAGCTGATCTTTGTGGCCAATAGTATTGAAGATGGAAAATACTTCCTAAACCTACAGTTGGCCCCTTTTGAAAACGATGCAAGTCCCAGCAGACCGGTACTATATAAAATTGAAGACTAAAAAATGCGTGGATGGCTACACTTTTAAAACTGGAAGAGTTGTTTATGTTCCTTCTGGGAATATACCTCTTTAGTCTTCTAGACTATAGTTGGTGGTGGTTTCTAGGACTAATTCTTACCCCAGACATTGGTATGTTGGGCTATTTGTGGGGAAAGAAGGTCGGAGCCATAGGGTACAACCTTTTTCATCACAAGGGATGGGCTATTTCAATTTATTTAATGGGTAGCTATCTTTCCTTACCTTTGTGTCAGCTGATTGGAATAATTGTATTCTCCCACGCCTCTTTGGATAGGATTTTTGGTTATGGCTTAAAGTTTGACAAGGGATTTAAATATACCCATTTAGGCGAAATAGGCAACGCAAATGAATGAAATAGTAGAACTTTTTTTAGGGCTTATTCTTGGAGCCATCGCCATGTATTGGGTATTTTCCCTATTCCGAAAAAAACGGAACAAGGAACTTACAGATCATCAGTCCACCATTTTGCTGGATAAGATCAAGAGCGTCTGTAAACTGATTACGGTAGAGGGCGATTTTGCCGAAATATATCGTTATGAGAATACCAGGGAGTCCTTTCTAAGTTTGGTTAGTAGTAAGAAAAAGGCCCTCATTGTCATAAATGCCAAAGTGCATATTGGGTTCGATCTAAAAAAGTTGCGGATGCATGCGGATAAGGAGCATAAAAAGATTGTTCTGACCAATTTCCCAGAACCCGAAATTTTGTCCATTTCACCAGATTTGCAATTTTACGATATTAAAAATGGGCTGTTCAATGTCTTCACCCCGTCGGATCTCACCTCCCTTAACCTAGAGGCCAAAAAACATATAGAGGATAAGATACCCGCCAGCGGATTAATGGATACGGCAAATAGGGAAGCCTTGGAAGCTGTGCTCCTAATAGAGAGTATTGTGGAGACCATTGGTTGGAAACTGGATTACTCTGCCTTGGAATTGGCCGATAAAAAGAAGCAATTATTAGATTAATTAATATTAAAATCCCCTTACGCATAGGAAGTTATGAGAACTATATTTTTTGGATTATTATTTTTAACAACCGTCATTGTCAACGCCCAAACCGAAGAAACCATGCAAGATTTTGATTCCAACTTTGTACATACCGTCTATTTTTGGTTAAAAAACCCTACCGATAAGGACGATAGAAAGGCATTTGAAACCTCGCTCAAAAAGTTTTTGGCAAACTCCCAATATGCCAAGACCAACTTTATTGGCGTGCCTCCCAAGGCATCCCGGGAGGTGGTAGACGGTTCGTTCACCTATTCCCTGGTGGTTACCTTTGATTCTGCCGAAGCCCAGGAAAAGTATCAGAACGAGGAGCCTCACTTATTGTTCGTCAAGGAGTCTAGCGATTTGTGGACCAAGGTAATTGTTTATGATTCCACCGGAATTTAGTAGCTCGGCATGATTACCTATAGACCGGCACAGTTGGAAGATTATAGAAGTATTGCCCATTTGCATACCCGTAGTTGGCAAGAGAACTATAGAGGGAATTTTAGTGATCGTTTTTTAGATGAAGAAGCGCTGGCAGACCGGATGAGGGTGTGGGAGGAAAGGTTAACACGGCCCGCTCCCAATCAGTTTCTATGGGTAGCTACACAAAATGGAGAAATATGCGGTTTTGCCTGTGCCTTTAAGGAGGAGGATAGTCAGTATGGAACCCTTTTAGATAATTTACATGTATCTAAAGCGTCCATAGGGCAGGGGATAGGGAAGCGCTTGATTAGCCTATTGGCGAATGAAATTAAGCAAACGCTGCCCAATGCCAAAATGTATCTGTGGGTGTTAGAAAACAATGTAAGTGCTATCAGGTTCTATGAACGCTTAGGAGGCGTTAATTATGAAACGGTAGTAGGTAACGACATCGGTGATAGGGAAATACGGAAATGCCGGATGGTTTGGAATTCCTTGGAGTCCTTGGAGATGAAGGATCACCCCCTAATTTAGGAAAGTTATGAATATTGAGGAATTTAGATGGTATTGCCTTGGTAAAAAGGGGGTTACGGAAGAACTTCCTTTTGGTCCGGATACCTTGGTCTTTAAAGTAATGGGGAAAATGTTTGCCTTGGTAGCCTTGGAACGGCACCCTTTCCAAGCAAACCTTAAATGCGATCCGGAAAAGGCGCTGGAGTTAAGAGAAGTCCACGAGGGAGTAATTATTCCCGGATACCATATGAGTAAGGTGCATTGGAATACCCTATATTTGGAGCGCTTGCCTCCCAACTTGGTACAGCAATTAATAGACCATTCCTATGCACTGGTGGTGGCTAAACTAAGCAAGAAATTACAAGCACAATTACAAGAAAGCTAAGGTTGTGAACCCTAAGCTAATTTATCTTCCCCTATGGATCAATTAATATCATTTTATACGAAACGGATAGCTGCCCAAACAGAGTTGCTACATGCGGTAAAAAGGCAATTGCTAATTTCTAGCATCCTGCGCTTAATAGTTTTTTTACTGGGGAGCTTTGGGGTGTATTTCTTTTTTGGGAATGCAAAAATGGTATTGGCCATAATTATTGTCGCCATAGCGCTGTTCCTGTTTTTGGTGAGCAAGCACACAGACCTACAATACAAAAGGGATAAAATACTGGCTTTAATCCGTATAAACGAAACTGAGATACAGGTCCTGAATCGCAATTACCACCACCTTCCGGATGGTAAAGAGTATAAGGACGATAGTCACTACTTTGCTCAGGATATAGACCTCTTTGGGAAGGGATCCTTTTATCAGTATAGCAATCGTACCGCTTTACCGGATGGGAGCGATTATCTGGCAGAACTATTTTTGTCTAACTCCATTCAAGGTATTTTAGACAGACAGGAAGCCGTGAAAGAACTCTCTCAATTGACCGATTGGCGACAAGATTTTTCTGCGGTGGCTACTTTGGTAAAGGCCGAGGCGAGTACTAAGACCATTGTTTCTTGGTTGAAGGGATATACGGCGTACGTTCCAAAATTGATGCGATGGTTGCCTAATTTATTTGCCTTTTGCTCTCTATTGCTTCTTGGCGGGTATTTTGTTGGCTTTCTTCCAGGCTTCCCTATCCTTATCGCCTTTTTGGTGGGCATGATGCTCAGTAGCTTCTACATGAAGAAAACCGGTAAATTGGCCTCCGATGCCAATAAGGTGCAAAGTACTTTTCAACAGTACCAAAGATTGGTCTTAAAGTTAGAACAACAAGAATTTAGTGCCAGTTTACTAAAGGCTCAAAGAAATAACATCCTCACTCAGAACCATCCAGCCTCTCAATTATTAAAGGAGTTTTCTTCCAAGTTAAATGCCCTGGATCAACGTAATAATTTTATTTTCGGCTTTTTTGGGAATGGTTTTCTCCTTTGGGACCTACGTCAGGGATATAAATTGGAGCGGTGGATTGCCCAGCATGGGGCTGAGGTGGAGCAATGGTTTGCTGCCATCGCTTTTTTTGATGCCTATAATAGCATGGGGAATTTCGCCTATAATCATCCTAGTTATGCTTTTCCAAAATTGGTGGAGGATAAATCCGTCTTAAAAGCCAAGGGCGCCTCCCATCCTCTATTAGATCCTAAAAAAGCCGTTCCTAACGATATTGATATTCGCCAGGAAGAGTTCTTTATTATCACTGGGGCTAATATGGCAGGGAAAAGTACATTTTTACGCACCGTCTCCTTGCAGCTGGTGATGGCCAATATGGGGCTTCCCGTATGTGCGGAAGAGGTGAAATATCATCCTATAAAATTGATCACCAGTATGCGGACCACCGATTCCCTAACGGATGATGAGTCTTATTTTTTCTCCGAATTAAAGCGGCTTAAATTTATTGTAAACGAAATAAAAAAGGATCGTTATTTTATCGTTCTGGACGAAATCTTAAAAGGGACCAACAGCCTGGATAAGGCTATTGGATCTAGGAAATTTGTAGAGAAATTGGTGGGATCCAAATCTACGGGTATCATTGCTACCCATGATTTAAGCCTATGCGAAGCCTCTGCAGATCTGCCGCAGATTAGGAACCATTATTTTGATGCGGAAATTATTGATAACGAACTTTATTTTGATTATACTTTTAAAGAAGGGGTGTGCCAAAATATGAATGCCTCCTTCTTATTAAAGAAAATGGAAATTGTAGAATAACCACAACCATATGGGAGGTCATTGGGCTGTAGGTTAGGTAGCTAAAGGAAATACATGGATTCACTTACACAGATAGTATTGGGTGCCGCCGTAGGAGAAGCGGTTTTGGGAAAGAAGGTTGGTAATAAAGCAATGCTATATGGGGCGATCGCAGGGACTATCCCAGATTTGGATATATTGGCCAATTATTTTACAGATACGGTAAGCGCCATTGAATGGCACCGTGGAATTAGTCATTCTGTCTTCTTTTCATTGTTGTTTGCCCCAGTTTTTGGATGGCTGATTTATAAGCTGGAGAGAAAACAAGCTGCTTCTTGGAAAGATTGGTCCCGATTAATGTTTTGGGGCTTGTTTACCCATCCATTGCTCGATGCATTTACTACCTGGGGTACCCAGTTGTTTTGGCCGTTTAATTACAAAGTGGCGTTTCAGAGCATCTTTGTGATAGACCCTTTATACACCCTACCGTTTTTGGTTTTTCTTATTATGGCTATGGTGCAGAAAAAGGATTCACCCAAGCGAGCGAGATATAATAGGTTGGGGCTAATGGTGAGTACGACTTACTTAGGAATTACGCTGCTTTTAAAAGGAATGGCGTATATGAAGATTACCCAGAACTTAGAAGACCAGGGGATCGCGTATGAGCAAATGACCGTTAGGCCTGCCCCGTTCAACACAATACTATGGGCAGCCAATATTGATGTGGGTGATGCCTACCTAATCGGAAATTATTCCTTCTTTGACCAACAACCAATACAATTCAGTAGATACCCAAAAAACCACGAACTACTTGGGGACCTGGCATCGCAGGATAAGATTGGCCGACTCCAAAACATCACCGAGGGTTGGTTTACCATTGTAGACAACAACGGGGAGCTTTTCTTTAACGATCTCCGCTTTGGATTAATGAGTTTGGAAGCAGAGGAAGAGCGTTTTGCGTTTAGCTATAAGTTAACACCTTTGGAAGACGATGTGTTGGTAGAGGAGACACCTAAGCTGAAACGAGATGCCAAATTGCTATTATCTGCCCTCTGGGCACGTATGTGGGGAGTTTAATGCTTGTTCTAAGGATTAGTAAAGAACTATCCCAACTAAATAAAGAAATAGTACCTGCCTTCCAATGGTTTCTACGTACGTATGGTTAAAAATAAGATTCACGTACAATAATTAGGGGGTGCTATACACAGATATTCTGCAATTCCTGATCTATATCATATGTGCTATGCCTTTTGTTAACGACCTTTAGGTAATTAACAGCATAAAAAAGAAACGAGATGAATAAAGGGGAATTGGTATCAAAAATAATGTCGACAGATGTAATTACCATCAATTTTACCAATAGTTTATTGGATGCAGAGCGACTATTCAAAAAGAATAAAATTCGCCACATACCGGTGGTAAATAACAATAAGATTGTGGGGATGTTGAGTTTAACGGATTTGTTGCGAATCAGTTTTGTTGACTCCTTTGGGGAAGAAGATTCCATAGAAGATACGCCTATCTATAATATGTTAAGTATAGAACAGGTAATGGTGAAAGACCCCGTACATGTGTCAGCAGACAAAACGATTAAGGAGGTGACCGAAATTTTATCCAAGCAAGAATTTCATGCCTTGCCGGTGGTAGATAAAGGGAAATTGGTTGGGATTGTAACCACAACGGATTTGCTCAACTATTTATTGGAGCAATACTAAACGATAGCTTATAAATTATAAAAATCCATAAATGAAGACCTCATCTATGGATTTTGCTAGTTCTGGTATTTCTCTAAGGATCCACTTTAAACGTACATCCTTCTTAAATTTATTGTATGTTATGGCTCTTGCCGTAAAGGATATCTATTTTCTAAATTTCCATTATTCATGATCCTTGGGGGTGGCCTTTGTCGGACTCATTAGACCTTCTTTTTTTGCCAATTCCACATAGCTATCATGCAATACCAATGTTTCTTCGTACAGGGTTTGTAGGTTTAAGAGGGTTCCCTCTCCTTTCCTATTATAAGCACCTATTGCTTGCACGTAAATATCGGCCTTATTGTTGAATTTCTTATAAGCTGTTAATAGTGCGTCGGAATAATTTCCTTAATTGGGGTTTTTAAGAGGTGGTGGTGGGGGCGGAATATTGCCTTTCTCCCCTTTTTTTACCATCGGTGCTGGGGCAGGTGGGGGTGGAGGCGGCACCTTAGTTCCTTTTTCTGCCTTGGATGATTTTGGAGCGCTTGGGGTTGGTGGAGGAGGAAAGTTTGGAAAAGGTTGAGCGCTTTTCCTTTGGGTGTCGCTCATACGGTTATAGAGGTATTTCATTCGTTGTACCTCTTTATACTTTACAACCACCTCGTTAATGGGCTGGGCATTGTAGTTTTTAGCAAGTTCGTTGTATTCCTTGATCTCCTTTTTAGTAGCACCTTCTTGGATTTCGGGTATTATGTGTTCTTTGATGTCAATGGTCGCTACCCCATACTCCATTAAAATGCTTTCAGCTTTCCTAATGATACTTTTGGGCGTTTCCTTATCCACCCTTATTACAGCTCTTAGGAGCTTGCTTCTTTGTTCTTTGCTAAGGTTTTGATTGTAATTAAGTAGGTGCGATTTTAAGTTTTCCAACTTTACCAAATCGTCCTTTACCATAAGCTGTCCAAATTTGTTTATGGATAGTATTATCTCTTGATCTGTGATTCTTTGGGTTCTGGTATCGTTAAGCAGGTCATCAGATGAAGGCTGTTCATTTTGATAATCTGGAAGGATAGTTTTATCCATTACCGTAGGTATGGGAAGAATCTCCTTAGTGCTAAAACTATACAGTAGAAGGGCCATTAGAGGCAATAATAGTAAACTTTTTAGCCAAATGGCTTTTTGGGATGTTTGTGTTTTCATGATGACGATTCGTTTTTTGATTGATGAATAATGAATGGCATTTGCCAAAGGTGTTTCAGGATTTGAGGAGAATGCCAGTACTAGCTTTTGATAATCAGGGACTACTGCACCTTTCTTCAATACGGCTTGGTCCGCAAGAAATTCGTGGTTAAGTTTTACCAAGTTTTTAGCCCAATAGATAAGTGGGTTAAACCATAATACTATTTGAAGCAATTCTAATAATAGCACATCCAAACTGTGTTTTTGCGCGGCATGGGCTTCTTCATGCCAAAAAACTTCCTGTGGTATTTTATTGGATTTATAATTTTTTAGGTTGAAAAAAAGGTAGCTGAAAAAGGTGTGTGGGGCAACTTTTTCTTGGAGAAGTACGTGAAGGAACTTGCCAGATCGGAGCTTAGGATTCTGTTGAATATTATTAATTAGGGACCTTAGATTTCTCAGGAATTTTATTGTGAAAACTACTACTCCCAAGGTGTAGATGCCCCATAATAAAAAGGGAATAAAATTGATGTTATTCGTAGTAGCTAGCTGTGGATGTACATTGGATGCAATTAGAGATGACTGAGAGAATGACGCTGCGCTTAGGGGAACGTATTGGGTGAAGGTGATTAAGGGAATGCCTAGGGCGATGACAAATGCCGCCAAGAGATAGTACCTTTTAAAATGGTGAATGTGTACCTTCTCTAACACCAGTTTATAGAACAGGAGTAGAATAAGAAGAGAGGTACTAAATTTTAAAAGATACATCCACATAGCTATTTGTTTTTGAGTTTGGTATCTATTAGGGCCCTTAAGTCCTCCAACTCTTCCTTGCTCAGGTTGGTTTCTTGAGTAAAGAAGGAGGCAAATTGAGAAGCGCTATTGTCAAAGAATTTTTTAATGAGTCCGTTTAAATGTTTGGAGAAATAATCCTTCTTTTCTACAAGTGGAAAATATTCCCTTGCATTTCCTAGAAGTTTGTAACCTATAAAACCTTTGTCCGTCATTCGTTTTAATAAGGTGGCAACGGTGGTGGTGGCGGGTTTGGGTTCTGGGTAGGCTTGCAAAAGATCTTTCATGAACCCTTTTTTCAGTTGCCACAGATGGTTCATTAATTCCTCTTCGGATTTAGACAGTTTCATATGCAGTGCATTTAGATGTTCTACAAACATAGAACATTAATTTTAACTCTACAAATGTAGAGGTGTTTTTTTAAGTGGAGTAGCAAATTAAAAATGTAGTAATGAAGGTTTTTTGGGAGAGGTAAAGGGTTTGGCTGTAGTCAGTTTTGGTCGTTCACCAATACGTGCGGTACTGTTCACTTCTTATTGACTAAGGTGCAATTCTTTAAGTGTTTATTGCTAGTTGTAGAACAGAACCCTGCGTTAGCTATTGAAGCGGCATCCTTTTTTAAGGGGCAAGAGCGCCTAAAAAAGATATAGCGGAAAGAGCGACCCGATAGGGGAACGCCAAAAAAAAAATCCGCTCTAAAAAGAACGGATTTTTAAAATGTATTACTTGGTTAACTCTGTAAAGTATTTATAGAAGTACGGGATAGTTTCAATCCCCTTTAGGTAATTCCAAACGCCAAAGTGTTCGTTGGGCGAGTGTATAGCATCGCTATCCAAGCCAAAGCCCATTAGGATGGTCTTGCTGTTAAGCTCTTTCTCAAACAGGGATACAATAGGAATACTTCCTCCACTGCGTTGTGGTATGGGAGTTTTGCCAAAGGTGGTTTCGTAGGCCTTGGAAGCCGCTTTATAGCCATCATTGTCAATAGGCGTAACATAGCCTTGACCGCCGTGATGGGGACTCACCTTAACGGTTACCCCTGCAGGCGCAATACTTTCAAAATGGGTTTTAAAGAGTGCTGTAATTTCCTCCCACTCCTGGTGAGGTACTAGTCTCATGGAAATTTTTGCATAGGCCTTACTGGCGATGACCGTTTTAGCACCTGCTCCAATATAACCGCCCCAGATTCCGTTCACATCCAAAGTGGGTCTAATGGAGTTACGCTCATTGGTGGTGTATCCTTTTTCACCGTAGACGTCGTTGATGTCTAGTGCATCCTTATAATCTTCCAAATTAAAGGGCGCTTTTGCCATCTGATTCCGTTCTTCTTGGGACAATTCTTCCACCTTGTCGTAAAACCCAGGGATGGTGATCCGGTTATTTTCATCGTGTAGGGAAGCAATCATTTTAGTGAGCACATTAATAGGATTGGCTACGGCACCACCATAGAGTCCGGAATGCAGATCTCGATTAGGACCTGTAACCTCTACCTCTACATAGCTAAGGCCGCGTAACCCTGTGGTGATAGAGGGAACGTCTTTGGCAATCATTCCCGTATCGGAGATAAGGATAATGTCATTGGTAAGCTTTTCCTTGTTATTGGCCACAAACTCACCTAGGTTCTCACTGCCCACTTCTTCTTCCCCTTCTATCATAAACTTCACGTTACAGGGCAATTGATTGGTTTTCACCATAAATTCCAATGCCTTTACGTGCATGTACATTTGACCTTTGTCGTCACAGGCTCCTCTGGCGAAAATAGCGCCTTCTGGATGGAGGTCCGTTTTTTTGATGACAGGCTCAAAAGGAGGGGAGTCCCACAAGTCAATGGGGTCTGCCGGTTGTACATCATAATGACCATAGACCAATACGGTAGGTAAGGTTGGATCAATTATTTTTTCACCGTAGACAATGGGATACCCTTTGGTTTCACAAATTTCCACGGTATCGCAGCCAGCCTCCAAAAGAGCGGTTTTTACCGCATCGGCGGTATTTAACACATCCTGTGAAAAAGCGGGGTCTGCACTTACGGAAGGAATTTTTAGGAGCTCTATTAGTTCGTTGATAAAGCGGTCCTGGTTCTTGTTGAGGTACTCTGTTATTTGTTGCATTGTAAAATTTGAATAAACGATAAAAATACAAAAAAGAAATTTTTTTTGCATAAGTATTTCAGAATTGAAAAATTGCTTTATATTTGCAACCCGATAATCATCGGAAAGGTTAAGTTCTTTATAATTAAATATTTATTTGCAGGCGTGGTGGAATTGGTAGACCCGCCCGAACGTACCTTTTCGGTACGGGCTGGCACGCTAGAAGTCTAGCGCAATGTCAGTAAAGAGTAGTGTTTAAGTTCTTTTTTATATATTTTTATTGCAGGCGTGGTGGAATTGGTAGACACGCTAG
>NZ_VVIN01000067.1:0-15799 GCF_008711145.1 Arenibacter lacus | reverse complement strand
GAGTCAATTTGTAAATGTACCAATGTACCAATGAGTTAATTTGGAGATTTGGAAATGAACTATTGATTCAAAATCTCACTACTCACTACTTACTTTAGCGTTAGTCCAGCTGCCAACTGATCTAATAAAACCGATTCGCTTTTCTTTTCAAAAAGGGAAATAATGCTAATTTTACCTACTTAATTAATTTAAAGGTTATGGTTAAGGATATTTATAGGAAAGGGTTATGGTTCACCTTGTTGTTTGTTGGTTTATGGGTGAATGCTTCCTGGGCACAGGAAGAAATTACGGAAAAAGAACTTAAGGAACATATTGTTTTCTTGACCTCCGATAGTCATAAGGGCCGTTATCCAGGGGGAAAGATTAATAGAAAAATAGTCTCCTATATAATCAAAGACTTTAAAAAATCGGGTATTCCACCTTTTAGCCGATCTTATAAACAACCTTTCAGGGCCAAACTTCGCGTGAAAAAGGGAGAAAAACCCAAAAAGGAGGTGAAAACTTGGAATGTAATTGGCTTCATTGAAGGGAGTGATCCGCAGTTAAAAAATGAATATATAGTTCTAGGGGCCCATTACGACCATTTGGGAAAAGGTGGAGGACCATCTTCCAAATCCGATAAGATTGCCATTCACTATGGGGCAGATGACAATGCCAGTGGAACTGCTTCCTTAATGGAGATTGGTGAAAAATTAATGGCCAACAGGGAAGCCTTAAAACGATCTATTTTATTAGTGGCTTTTGGCGCCGAAGAGCAGGGACTATTGGGGAGTAGGTATTTTGTAGAAAATTCAGTAGTACCCCGTTCTCAAATTAAATTGATGATCAATATGGATATGGTGGGCAGGTTAAATAGCGAGAACCATGTTTATATGGGAGGTGCAGGTACCTTTCCTGGTGGCGTTGAATTGATGAAGGAATTAGGACCTCCATTAGGCTTATTCCCCATTGTACATGCCGGATCGGTTGGAGGATCCGATCACGTTTCGTTTTATGAAAAAAACATCTCTGTACTGGGTATCCACACGGGGGGGCACCCACAATACCATACTCCTGAAGATACGGTAGAACACATTAATTTTGAAGGTCAGAAAATGGTTTCCCAATATATTTACCAGGCTATTATGAAGGTGGCCGGAAGTGATTACGAAATGGAATTCATTTATCAAGACTAGGAGTCCTTTTTTGATGAACTCCTTTACATAAGGGGTACTTACAAATAGGTTAAAGTAGCAGAGAGACCATTGTATGATTCAAGGAAGGGGCCTAAAACTTCTCAAAGTTTTAGCGATAATCGCGGGAATTATCCATTATTACTACTAGTTTTAAACTCAAATCGAATTTTCGAATAAAAATCGCAGAATGCAGTATATAAAATCAATCGGTGTTTTTTTGATTATGACACTCCTAATCCAGTGCAAGGAAAACAACCAACAAAATTCCAAGGCGTCGGACACTGAGGTGGAATTTGCAAATAACCCTACTGAAGAAGCGTCAATTGATTTGTTGGTAGAACAGCCAGAAGGGGTTAAAACACCTAAGGGGATGGTATGGATTCCTGGTGGGGAATTTACCCAAGGAGCAGTACCTCACGATGAAATTGCCATGCATCATGAAAAGCCTGCTCACAAGGTTAGGCTCAATGGATTCTTTATGGATGTTACTGAGGTTACCAATGCCGAGTTTGCGAAATTTGTGGAGGAAACCGGGTATGTAACCCTTGCCGAAAGAGCTATAGATTGGGAAGAAATGAAGAAACAGGTGCCAGCAGGAACTCCTAAGCCACACGATTCTATATTACAGCCAGGCGCACTTACATTTAAAAAGACGGAGACCTCCGTACCCAACCTCTATGATTTCTCACAATGGTGGCATTGGACAATTGGGGCTAATTGGAGGCAACCCAATGGTCCCGGTAGTTCCATAGTAGGAAAGGAACAACATCCGGTGGTGCAAGTAGCCTATGAGGATGCGCTTGCCTATTGCGAATGGGCTGGGAGACGACTGCCTACAGAAGCAGAGTGGGAACGGGCAGCACGAGGCAAAAAGGAAGGGAATATTTATCCATGGGGTGATGACCATACCGTACTTTCACAAATGGCCAATACTTGGGAGGGGGAATTTCCGGTAACGAATACGATGGCCGACGGTTTTGAAGAAAGGGCCCGAGTAAAATCGTATCCCCCCAACGATTTTGGTTTGTACGACATGGCCGGTAACGTATGGGAGTGGACCAGCGATTGGTATAACACCAATTATTATAAGGAGGTTGCCGCTAAAAATATGGTTTTGGTAAATCCCACTGGTGCTAAAACCCCTTACAATCAAAATATGCCAAATGCGAGGGAAAAGGTTATGAAAGGCGGATCTTTCCTATGCAATGCCTCTTATTGCGCCAGCTACAGGGTGTCTTCCAGAATGGCTTCCAGTATGGATTCTGCCTTAGAGCACCTTGGCTTTAGAACCGTTGCAACCGTAGAAATGCTTGCTGCTGAGGAGTAGCTAGGGTGGCATTCTGAAAAGGGTACCCACTGCTCACGGCCCTAGATAGCACAGTAAATGTATAGGACACATTTATTAGTGGTTTTTTGTTACTTTTAAGGGCTAATAGATACGCTAATGTTGAATTTGGAGAATTTTAAACCCGAGTTAATTGTAGAGTCCCCAGGGAGAATAAACCTCATAGGAGAGCATACAGATTATAATTTCGGTTACGTATTGCCCACGGCAATTGATCAACGAATTACCTTTAAACTTAGGAAAAACAATTCCCCAGCCCAATGCAATATTTATAGCCTAGGGTACAATACTGGCTTTACGCTAAGCCTGAAGGAGATTGCTAGGAGCGAGATAGAATGGGAGAATTACTTGCTGGGTGTTTTAAACGAAATACTGAAAAGGTCAGATAAATTAGGGGGATTCGATTGTATCATAGAAAGCAAGCTACCTATTGGCTCTGGTTTAAGCTCTTCGGCAGCCTTAGAATGTGGACTGGCATTTGGGTTAAACAAACTATTTAATCTTGGTCTTAGCAATTTGGAAATGGTGCAGCTGTCTCAAATTGCGGAACATACTTTTGTAGGCACCCAATGTGGTATAATGGACCAATTTGCCTCGGTAATGAGCAAAGAAGATCATGTGCTGCTCTTAGATTGTAGGTCTTTGGAATACACGTCTATTCCAATTGCCATGGCTCCCTATAAACTCATTATGCTGAATACTAAGGTATCCCATAATTTAGCTTCCAGTGAGTACAATACCCGGAAAAAGGAATGTGAGGAAGGGGTGCGGATCATTCAACAAAAATACCCCGAGGTAGAGTCGCTAAGGGATGCTACCCATACTATGTTAGAGCAATCAGCTATGCAGATGTCACAGACCATATTTAATAGGTGCTCTTTTGTCATTAGTGAAAATGAACGGGTATTGTCTACCGCCAAGGCGCTTAAGGAGAACAATTGGGAATTGGTAGGTAAATATTTATACGAGGCCCATACCGGAATTAGTGAGCTGTATGAGGTTAGTTGTCCAGAATCTGATTTTTTGGTGGATTTCTCTAAAAATTACGAAGCGGTTTTAGGGGCACGGCAAGTGGGAGGCGGATTTGGCGGATGTGTGTTGCATATTATCCATGAGGATGCTGCTGAAACCTATAGTAAAGAGGCAGCTAAGGTATATAAAAAAGATTTTGGGATAGATCTGGAACCATTTGAAGTACGTCCAAGCGCGGGAACTTATATTTCTTATGAACTATAAGTTGAATTCGGAATAAGATAGGGGAGCAATTTGTAAATGTATCAATGGAGCAATGTACCGATGTACTGATGAGTTAATTTGAATATTTGTCAATCTGGAAATGCCGTAACTAGGGAAGATTCATGCTTTGGTAACACCAATTTCTAATTAATCTTTTACCTGATGAAAGATCAAATTATTTTTAAATAATATATACAGCTCCAATAACGGGATGCCAGTTAAAAGTTGCCAAACTCAAAATCTAACTAATCACTTTGTACATAACACTAGCATAATGGCAATGTAAGGATTTTTAAAAATTGAACTTCCCTGATTAGCTTTGACCGTTTTAATTAATAATTTGATCATTGTTTACTGCCTACTGCGCACTGAATACCGCCAACTACTACCACCAACTTACACCACTCACTGCCCGTCCCAGCTGCTATTTCCCCTCTAGAATTTAGTTCAAATAGATAATATGCCATTCTTGGTCCGGCCGCATTGGCATTTCATTCCCATAAGACCTATTCATAACGGCTAAGCTTGTTGTGCAAGGCAGTTATTTCGTTTTGCATGTCCTGTATACGGTCTAATAACTCGGTGACCACTCCAAGTCCCTGTACGTTAATTTCGAGATCTAGATGGAGTCGCACTATCTTCTCTGCCTTGGGTAATTGATTAAGCGGTAGATACTGTAGGTTTTCTTGAAATACCATATCTATGAGGCCCATATCATAAAGTTGTATTACAAATTCCGATGCAATATTATGGGAAGTGCAAAAGTCTTCTATAGCGATATACTCTTCTTGTTTCATAGGATTTGTTTTATTTTCTTAGCTCTGCTAGCTCCTTAAAAAGTGCTTTCTCTTTCTCGGTTAAATTGGTAGGGGTAATTAAATTGTAGGTGACATACAAATCGCCATAGACCCCTTCTTTCTTATAAACGGGGAAGCCTTTCCCTTTAAGCTTTACCGTGGTTCCATTTTTGGTTTCTGGTTTCACTTTTAATTTCACTTGCCCGTCAAAGGTGTCTACCGTAATTTCACCTCCAAGCAGTGAAGTGTAGAGGTCTAGATCTACCGTAGAATAAAGGTGATTGCCATCGCGCTTAAAACGGGTGTTGTTATCTATGGAAAAGGTGATATAAAGATCCCCATTTGGTCCCCCTTGATGGCCGGGTCCTCCATGCCCGCTAATTTTTATGGTCTGTCCATTTTCAATTCCGGCCGGAACAGTAATCCGTATGTTTTTGTTGTTAACGGTAAGGGTTTGCTTGTGGGTTTTATATACATCGCGCAGCTGTAGTTTTAATTCAGCATTGTAATCTTGCCCCCTAAATCGGGTTCTTCTAGAACTTTGAAAGCCTCCCGCACCGCCAAACATGGACTCGAAGAAATCGGAGAAATCGCTTCCCTCAAATTGTTGAGAGTAAGCCTGCCTTCCCTGTCCGGATGAAGCGCGACCAGCCCTTTGTGCTTTTTCAAACTCCTCGGCATGCTGCCAATCCTTCCCGTATTTATCGTACTTTTTTCGCTTTTCAGGATCGCCCAACACCTCATTGGCCTCATTAATTTCTTTAAATTTCAACTCGGCTTCCTTGTCGTTGGGATTGATGTCTGGGTGGTATTTCCGGGCCATCTTCCGGTACGCTTTCTTAATCTGACTCTGGTCCGCATTCTTATCCAGGCCCAGAATTTTATAGTAATCAATAAACTTCACCTGTATGCTGTTTTATTAATGGTTAGTATTTTTAAACTGTTTCCATAGGGAGCATAGTGTTAGTCCATCCTACCCTCTATACTTCTTTCTGTGAGGCTGACTGTAGATTAGGTATTAGTGCGAATGATATTCACAATTTCATCCTTCTGTAAAACGCCGGATCCTCGCCAGAGTTGTTTTCCATTTTTAAATAGGAGTATGGTGGGAACGCCACGTACTTGATATTTGCTTGCCAAAGCGGCGTTGTTATCCACATCTATCTTAATTATTTTGACCGTATCGCCCATTTCTTTCTTTACCGATTCTAAGATGGGCGACAACGTTTTACAGGGGCCGCACCAAGTGGCAAAAAAATCGATTAACACAGGGGTGTCCGAATTTAAAATTTCGTTGAAACTACTTTTCATTTTCTAAGGTTGTTTTATAAGCGTTGCTCAATTTTTGAATAATATACTATAGAAATCAACTTTCTTAGCTGATATACATCATGCTAAATGCCAGTTAATTTGCTTAAATTTAAGGTAATTTATTAAATCCATTTATCGCTATCACTTAAAATATAAACTATGAAACGAGTTCTGATACCCACCGATTTTTCCGATAACTCTTATGGCGCCATTGCCTATGCGGTACAAATGTTGGCCAAGGAGGAATGTACCTTTCATCTATTACATACCTATACTCCTGCAATATACCAGTCCGAATACCTATTGCACAGCCCAGGACAAGTGGGTTTGGGGGATATTTATAGGGTAGACTCCGAAGAGGGTCTAAATAAAGTAAGGCAACGTGTACTGGATGAATTTACCAATCCAAAGCACCGTTTTGAGATTCATAGTGCCTTTAGTATTCTAATGGATGCTATGGATGAACTGGTAGAGGAAGAAAAGATCGATTTAATAATTATGGGAACCCAAGGGGCAACGGGTGCTAAGGAGATATTTTTGGGGAGTAATACGGTACATGCCATAAAAAGAGCAAAGGGGCCTATTTTAGCCATCCCGTTTAATTATAAGTATGAAACACCTAAAAAAATACTTTTTCCAACGGATTATGAGATAGAATATAGGGAATCCTTGTTGAAGGAGTTGCTGTTTGTAGCATCCATACATGGGGCAACCATAGATGTGATGCATATCTCCACCAATCTGGAATTGAGTCCTGCCCAAGAAGCCAATAAATCCATATTGGCGAATTTACTTAGTGAAGTTAAACATCGTTTCCATGAAGTGCCAGATCAGCGTATTGTGGAAGCAATCAATAGTAACCAGACTAAATTTAATACCAATTTTTTGGTGATGGTTAAGAACAAACATACGTTTTTGGAGAATCTATTTTTAAAGCCTGTGATAAACCAAATTGGATTTCACACTACCATTCCATTTTTAGTATTGCCCCACCATCTATTAAAAGTAGAGGCCAAGGTTTAGTAATTTCTAGGGTTTAAAATTGTTAATGGGACATTCTGCAAGCCAAATGGTTAATAAAACCTAAGTTGAAAGATTCACTATAAATTTGGTAACTTGCCTTATAATAACTTTTTATAACTTTTGAGTTGAGGTTTTTGGTTAAAAAGCTACATTTGTTATATAATAAGTAATGAAGATATTGAAAATGGCAGAAAAAGTAGAGCGATTAAAAACGTTAATTATTGGTTCGGGACCTGCTGGCTATACAGCAGCAATATATGCGGCTAGAGCCGATTTAAAGCCCGTAGTTTATACTGGTATGGAACCTGGCGGACAGTTGACCACCACAACGGAGGTAGACAACTTTCCTGGCTATCCGGATGGGGTAGACGGACCCACCATGATGATCCATTTGCAGAAGCAAGCCGAAAGGTTTGGCACCGAAGTACGCATGGGAATGGTAACAGCGGTGGACTTTAGTGATGAAGTTGGAGGGATCCACAAGGTAACTATTGACGACGATAAGGAGATAGAGGCAGAAACGGTTATCATTTCTACTGGTGCAACTGCAAAGTATCTGGGAATACCCAGTGAGCAGAAGCTTCGTGGAGGAGGGGTATCTGCTTGTGCCGTTTGTGATGGATTCTTTTACAAGGGACAGGAAGTAGCCATCGTTGGAGCAGGGGATACCGCTGCGGAAGAGGCTTCTTATTTGGCCAATATCTGTAGCAAGGTTACCATGTTGGTAAGAAAGGATCATATGCGAGCGTCCAAAGCAATGCAGCACAGGGTAAATAACCTAAGTAATATAGAGGTCCGTTACAATACGGAAGTAGATGAGGTATTGGGAGACCAAGTTGTGGAAGGTTTACGTATGGTAAACAACCTTACTGGTGAAAAAGAGGAGATTGCTATTACTGGTCTATTTATTGCCATAGGACATAAGCCAAATACAGATATCTTTAAAGGTCAGTTGGAGATGGACGAGACCGGGTATATTATTACCCATGGTAAATCTACCAAGACTAGTAAGCCAGGTGTTTTTGCTAGTGGAGACGTTCAGGATAAGGAGTACAGACAGGCCGTTACCGCGGCAGGAACTGGATGTATGGCAGCCTTGGATGCAGAACGTTATTTGGCTACTATAGAATCTCCAGAAGAAGTTTCAACCCAATAACCTATAGCTTACATTTCCCCAACTATTATTTTCAAGGGAAGTATATAAAGGTTTAAACAATAAGAAGGCCCGAAGGTGTGTACCATCGGGCTTTTTAATTTCTAGGTCATTCACTATGCGCAGCTGCTTAAGTGGAAAGGATATTGGAAATATCTGCCTGCAACCTCAAGAATTCACCACCTAATTAACGCCCCTACCTAAGTTAGGGTAAATGAGTTTTACAGTGCTGTTTATTCTTGGAAGTGGCTTAATCAAGACGTTTATAATTCTCGGAATTTATTCTATTTCCCTCTTCATCCGTAAAAATTTGACTGTAGGTATCACCATCTAGGACGAGTTCCATATGCCACTCCATGTTTTCATTTGCAATTTTACGCATGGAGGCGGACATATACTCCAGTTTTTCGGTAAGTGTACTGTCTGTGGCGGTATACGAGCCGTACCCAAACCACTCAATGGAATCTGTGGGCACATATCTGGTCCACATTACCTTTCCATTGTAGTACATTTTAATTTGCCGATAACCTTCTGTGGCAGGGAGGGTACTTACTACCTCGTTTCCGTCGTAGTTGTTAAAACTAACTAATTCCCAAGTGCCTTCAAGAGTATTATGATTTTGTTGTTCTGTTGATGTAAGGTTAGTACCTGCTACTAATATTAACATCAAAAAAACCAATCCTAGTAATTTTTTCATAGTCGTGCTGGTTTTAGGGGTAATACATTAAGTTAAATGATTACAAAAAAGTTACGAAATAAAAAGGACATGGTCAATTAAATTGTTAAAAAACATGGAATAACACAGGATTCCAAGTGGGAAATTAGAAATATGAATTTAATACCTCTGTAAGATAATGTATATCTGTTTTTGTATGGTGAGCACTTAGCACAATTCTGCTGATTTCTGCTGCGTCTTCATCGGGGTATTTAAAACTGGTCACTATTATTTTATGGTGCTCTAGGTGCTGGGTTAGAGCAGTGTCTACAAAGCTAAAGGCAGGATGACCATCCATCCACTTAAAATGATCGGGAAGTTCCACATTATCCCTAAAAAGAGCGATATTGACTTTAAGGACTTCCCTCTTTTTGGAGAAAATTGCAGTTCCTCTTACCAAGGAGGCTATGGCAGCAGGGGCAGCCGGACTTGCGCCACCAAAGAAGGCGGTATCCGTTAATTGCGATATGCGCTTTGTAGATCCAAAAATGGCTCCTGCCTGTATTCCAAATCCTTTTCCCAGTGAACAACAGACAATTAACTCTTTCGGGTTTAATTTTTGCAGAATTTTAAAAACCCCACTCCCATTGTCTCCAACAATACCAATCCCGTGCGAATCATCTACTACCAAGATAATCTCTTCTAGGGGCAACTTCTTTAGGCCAATAAAATCGGGGAAGTTATAACCAGAAAAATCAATGGCATCCAAAAAAACCACAGGGGTAATATCTTTATTGGTTTCTAGGTGGTCCCTGATGGCGATATCTAGGGCGGTGAAGGAAATAAAGGGCTTTAGGCGCACCCCATGCTGCAATACATAAAGGGCAGAATGGGTGTTGGGGGCATAAAATAATTTATGCTCCTTAATATCCAAGGCTTGCCTTACCAGTTGTCCTGCCAGATATCCAGAAGATACCGTAGTTCCACTTTCACTGCCTACCCATTGGGTAAGTAAGGTCTCTGCTTCCTCATATATAGAAAGCTTTAAATTCGCTTTTCTTGAGGCTCCGTAGTTGGTCCCGTATTGTAATATATTGGAAATATAAAGCTGTTGAAATGCCTCGTCTGTCTGTAGGCCCAGATAGGAGGTTCCTCCAAAATATAAATAAGGTTCCCCGTTTAATTCTAATTCCCTGCCTGGAAAATGATCTACAATATAACTCATTGGCGTACCGTTATTCCGCTTCCACCTAAACTTGGGAAGATTACCTTACCATGCTCTCCTATAATCACACCATCGGCAATATCCTCTTTTAATAACATCGCTCCATCCATATCCACATAATCCAATTGTGGAATTAACTGGGCAATGGCCGAGATTCCGACCGTAGATTCTGTCATACATCCCACCATAACCTTTAACCCCATGGCTTTGGCTTTGGCAATCATGCGTCTGGCCGGTGTTAATCCGCCACACTTGGTTAGTTTTATGTTGATACCGGTAAAATGGTCGCCACATTTCTCCACATCGCTTTCTACAATACAGCTTTCATCGGCAATAGTAGGAAGTACACTGTGTTGCTTTACCTTTTTCATCCCCTCCCAATCTTCTGCTTTTAAGGGTTGCTCTATAAACTCTACTCCTAGTTCCTTTAGTTTTGGAGCGTATTCTATAGTCTGCTCCGCATTCCAAGCGCAATTGGCATCTACCCTAAAAATGGCATCGGTATGTTTACGAAGTTCACGTACTATTTCCACATCCTGATCTGTGCCCAATTTTATTTTATAAATGGGCCATGGTACTTCCTTCATCTTGGCCACCATATGGTCTATGGTTCCCAATCCTATAGTGTAGTTAGTAATGGGGTAGGTGCTATTGTCTGTATTCCAAAGTTGGTATAAGGGTTTTTTCATTAGCTTTCCATAGAGGTCATTGGCGGCAAGGTCTAGAGCACAAGTAGCAAAATGACTAAGATTTTTGGAAGTCAGAAAATCATGAAATGCCTCGGGATTCTTCAATTGGAACTGTTCTATTTCCTTGCTAATTTCAGTAATCTCTGCCTTCATGGTTTCAAAAGTAACCCCGTAATAAGGGTTGGAAGTGGCTTCCCCATAACCTATTTTTCCATCCTGCTCCAAACTAACGATCATGGAATCCTGAAAATCACGGGACTCCCTAGAAATACTAAAAGTATGCTTTAAGGGAAGAATATATTTTTTGATGTTTAATTTCATAACTCACATTTAAAAACGAATATAAAGAAAGAAGTGCTAACTAATAAACTAAGGCCCATTGAAATTACAATGGACCTTAGTTATATGGTGTGATTGGAAGTGCTTAGCTCGGGAAATATTACAATTGATTAACGCTTCCCGAACTGGTTTTCTTGTCTTCTACTTTAGCATTCCCTGTATATTTTATATTGGCTCCGCTGCTTGCTTTCGCAACTAGGGATTCCGTAACATTCACGCTGATGTTGGCGCCACTACTGGCATTAGCCCTACAAAGCGCTGTTATTAGGTTCACGGCTTTTATTTTGGACCCGCTACTAGCGTTGCTATGTAAGGTGTTTGCCTGACCGACAATCTCAATGTTGGCACCACTACTGGAATCGGCGTCTACCGTATCACCACTTAAATCTTCTATTTGTAAATTGGCTCCGCTGCTGGCCTTTAATTCGAGGGTTGCGGCTCTAATAGGGCCAGTTGCAATTAGGTCTGCCCCACTGGAAGAAGCCAAGTAGGTGACCGTAGGTAGACTTACATGAATCTTTTTAGTGGCTCTCCCAATGTTTTCTAGGGTGTGAATCTTCAGGGTCCCATTCTTTAAATCGGTCGCAATTAAATCTAGTACGTTTTCATCGGCTTCTACAATCACCTTCTGCTCGGTTCCCTGGGTAACATAAACGTCCAAGCCTTCAGAAGCGGATACGGCGGTGAAATCTCCCTTGATTATTCGCTGTTCTTCCTGTACAATTCCATTGCCTTTTTTTCCACTCCCTATATTGAAATTACAGGATGAAAATATTAGGGCCAAGATCAATGTTATAGTAATTCTTGCTAGTGTTGTCATGATCGTTGTTTTTTAGACCCAACCACACCTCATTATGAGAGCAATAATTGAATCTGATTAATTAAATATTGGTTGGTTTGACTATATAAAAATATAAATTTCAAGAAAAAAGCAGGTCTTGATGTTACCCAACTGTAGCATAAGCCTACTGAACGGTATCGCTAGAGGTATCTTCTTTGGTTTTGATCTGTACGCCTTTCTTGTCTATCTTCATTTTAAAGGAGTCTTCACCATCCTTAAAATCGATATCCACCCCGTCTTCATTAATTATTATTTTACCGTTTCCATTGGTTTGATTGGCGGATTTGCTGCTTGGGCAATCCTCACAAATCAACTCCCCATTTTCGCCCATGGTCCAACGGTACTCCGTAATTTCGCAGCCGTTTAGGTCTTGGTCGTTGTTGGTTCTCAGCATCCAACAACGCTTGGGGAAATTGGTGAACTTCACTTTTGCACCCAAGGGCAAAGCAAGGTTTACCCTAACTTCCTGATCGCGGAATTTGTTTTCTTTGGCGGTGGTTAGAAAATCATCCAAAAACAGGGTGTTCCCTTGTATTGCATAGTTGTAATTAATTTTTTCCGCGGTCTCCGTTGCATTTTTAAAAGAGCTTCCATTCGCACTTTTTCTAATGTTTAAATATGCCAAGGAATCGTTGGAGGCTTTCACATAAAATCGCAGATCCTCAAAGATTAATACTTCGTCCCCATTTTCGTCGTAATCCAGGACTATACCGTCTATACCTAAATTATTTCCGTTTTCGTGCCAATTGGAGGAATTTAAATTAATCTCGATCTGCTCGTCGCTATTTTGAAAAGGTAGTACCTTTTCTTCAGTTACATTCCCAGTGTAGGCATGCGCTGCCGCCTGCTTTATTCCAAAAACAGTTAAAAGGATCACCGCTATTAGCCAAAGACCCAACAAGCTGAACTTGGCAATTTTACCTATGGACTTTAGGTTGTTCACCAAAATTTTTAATCCTAGGTACATTAGAAAGAAGAATGGAATGGCAATAGCAAAAAATGCTAAAAGGGAAGCCAGCCAAACGGGGGTGTTGGTAGAGTTTATAAGATAGTAGTATTCAATGCCTGGGATATGGATGATGTCTAAGATGCCAACGGTAAAGAATCCAATAAAAAGGGAAACTATCCCTGTGGCCCCGGTGATAATTAGGATTATTCCAATAAATTTACCGATGATCTTAAAAATGAACATAATGATGTCTGCAATAGAATTGAAAAAAGTTTTGCTTCCACTTTTAACGCGATTGCCCACTTTTTCGTAGTCTACATTTTTCACCTTTTCGGCTACGTCATCAAATCCTTCCTTTACTTTTTTTTCGATGGTATTTATGTTGACGGATTCCCCGCTCATATCCAGTTTTTGGGCCGTAGTAACGGCTTCGGGAATAAGGATCCAAAGTAGGGCGTAGATAAAGATAAAGCCTCCCCAACTAAATATGGTCAATAAAATCCACAGCAAGCGTACCCACACCGCATCAATTCCAAAATAATGGCCTAGACCGGCAGAGACACCCCCTATATATTTATTGTCAATGTCTCTGTAAAGTTTCCTTACCCTTTGGCTTTTTTGGGCGCTACGAGGATGGTCGTCAAAGATATCCTCGTCTACCTTGTAATCTTCTGGCTGTCCCATGATGCTAATTACCTCGTCTACCTCTTTTTGGGTAATTACCTGTCTTTCATTTTCCATTTTTTCATGAAACAACTCGGCAATTCTCGCCTCTATATCCGCTATAATCTCTTCGCTGCCACTAGTGTTGGCAAAGGAGCGTTTTATGGCCTCTAAATAGCGTTGTAGCTTCCCATAGGCTTCTTCGTCTATATGGAAGAATAAATTGGCCAGATTTATATTGATTGTCTTGTTCATTTTTAACTGTTTTTTGATTGGGTTACGAGGTTAGTTGCGTTTCTTAGTTCTTCCCAGGTGGTATCTAATTCTTTGAGGAATATTTTTCCTGTATCTGTTAAGGTATAATACTTTCGTGGGGGGCCAGATGGAGATTCCTCCCATCGGTAATTAAGTAGTCCCGCATTTTTGAGTCGGGTTAACAAGGGATAAATGGTACCTTCCACCACTAGCATTTTAGCGTCTTTTAAGGTACTCAGGATTTCGGAAGTATATTTATCCTGTCCATCTAAAATAGAGAGGATGCAATATTCCAAAACGCCTTTCCGCATTTGTGCTTTTGTGTTTTCAACATTCATAGTTGCATGATTATAATAATTTAACTGTTCGTTTTTCCCGCTTATTTAGATTGGCGGATGATTGATTGGATTGATGAATAAACTCCTGTTTAAGTGTGATGAGCACTTCTGAATTATTTATTTTATAAAGTTGATGGTTAATGGATATTTAAAATCTATTCCTTCACTAGTCCGTATGATGGCCAATAGGGTATAGACAATATTTACAATGAATAGGCCAAGCTGCGCAACGCCCGCAATTCCCAATCCCCATAGAAGGCTACCAAACTTGGAGTAATTTAAGTCCGTGCTAAAATTGATGCCGTTAAACTCATTAAGAGTATGGAGATTAAATATGCCGTGGTGAAATATCTGAGGTAAAAAGAATAGGACAAAGGGTATGGTTAAGATGGCAATTACCAAAGAGTAGAGTAGCAAGCTTATTTGAAAGTTTAGGGCTTGCTTGCCATTTTGATCAATAAACGGGTGATTATTCTTGTTGGCCGTCCAAAGTATCAATGGTAAAATAAAATTCCCAAAGGGTATAAAGTACTTAGAGAAGGTAGTGGCATGGATGATTGCCGATAAATTCTTGTGATGTTTGTTAAGGCTCGTGGTCATGGCATGATAGTTTCTTATGCAAATATATGGCTAAAAGAAGGTACTATGCAAAGCAAAGTACTATAAATTAACGTAAGTTTAACGATTGGCGATTCAGCAATTTTGCATATTTTAGCAATACTTAAAGACGTACCAATGGCCTCTGAGACTACTAAAATAAATATGTTTTGCTTTTTTAAACTGCCTGCAGCCTGGTGGACGGGAGTACGTTTAAGGTATATGGATGAACAGAAGGCGGTAGTCACTGTTAGGCATCGTTGGATTAATCAAAATCCGTTTAGATCCATGTTTTGGGCGGTACAGGGGATGGCTGCAGAATTGGCTACGGGGGCAATGGTAATGGGCCAGATTAAAAAGAGCGGAAAAAAAATATCCATGCTGGTGGCCAGTAATAATGCAACTTTCACCAAGAAAGCAACGGGGAAGATTACATTTACCTGTGAGGATGGGGATTTAATTAAAGAGGCTATAAAAAATACTTTGGCCACAGGGGAAGGGCAGACTGTTTGGATGAAATCTGTAGGCGTCAATGAGGAGGGGGTAGAAGTAGCTACTTTTAATTTTGAATGGACCCTAAAAGTGAAGGGGTAGGGGTGTGGGCTTTTCTTTCAGCTATTCTCGACACTCGGCCCCGTTTACTAGCTTGCGCGAGCGGTGGCTAGTGCTCATACCGTTGTTACCAAGGGTTCTAAGGAACTGATAGACCGTGGTTTCAATATTCTTAATTTTCAAAAAGGCCTCCCTTGTTCTAAGGGGGCGTTAGACTATCATTCCGTCCGCATATTTTAGAGTGCGTTTAAAGCAAAATTTCGTAGACTCCTGTTAGCTGGGTCAGATTGTGAGTGTTAGTGCTTTGTCTAGTCTGCAGACCGCTAAAAAAGAATCAGAGAGATTAATGATGCTGCTACTACTTTTGGCTATTTTTTATTGACAATGTCATTGCATTCTTTTGCATCTACCATTTCCCCGGACTGTTTATAACAGTACGGCACTTTTTGGCGTTTACCAGCCCGGTCGTAGAAATCTTTAGTCATGTTGGTCCTAAAACCAAACTCTTTATCCAGAATTTCGCCAGACTTGCTAAGGAATGTTCGTTTTCCCTGTTTGCTAATTAAAGCATATCCATTAATATAGAAGCTGCTATTTAACCCGCATTATTCACCAAGAGTTTTTTCTTCAAGGAATTTGAGGATAAATTTTGCATT
>NZ_VVIN01000066.1:0-16397 GCF_008711145.1 Arenibacter lacus | reverse complement strand
TTGGGGACCGACATCTGCATGCGGTAGGCCATTTCGTATTGTGCAATCCTGGATTCGATCTCATCGTCCCCCGTTTCAACGTGATGTAGTTTATTCAAAGAAGATACATGGTCTAGCAAAAGCCTTTTATCCGAGCGGGAAATCCCCTCGGGATCGTTCAGGTACAGCACGGGATCTTTCCCTGACCGCAAAAGCACCCCTTGGTGTTTGGAGTCTAAAAATCCGCTAGACCACAATTTTGAGTACAAGCCTTGGCTATTCCCCTTCCCCCTGGAGGTTAAGACCACAAAAGAAGGTAGGTTCTTATTCTCATTTCCAAGGCCGTAGCTTAACCAAGACCCCATACTGGGTCGGCCAGAAATCTGACTGCCCGTTTGGAAAAAGGTAATGGCCGGATCGTGATTAATGGCCTCGGTCTGCATACTTCTAATGACGGTAATTTCATCTGCTATCCTAGCGATATGAGGAAAATAGTCACTAATCCATTTTCCACTTTCCCCATATTGGTGGAACTTTGCTGCGGAAGGCATTAAGGGAAAGCTATCTTGCCCAGAGGTCATCCCTGTTAATCGCTGCCCCCCTCTTACCGAATCGGGCAAGTCTTCCCCCATCCGCTTTTGCAGGGTTGGCTTATAATCAAAGGACTCTAACTGAGAAGGTCCCCCGGCCTGGAACAGGTAAATAATGCGTTTCGCCTTCGGTGCAAAATGAGGAATTCCCAATGGTTGGGATGCCAATTGTTTTACATCTCCTTTAAAGAGATCGGGAATCAAAAGAGACCCCAATGCCAACGACCCTATACCAACGCTCAGTTGAGAAAAGAAATGGCGGCGGTTCACCTTTAATGGATTTTCTTCCTTGTTCCCATGTTCTTCCATAGTCCTATTCTTTGGTAATTGTTTCATCTAAATTATAAATGGTCTGCACGGTCAGCATAAGAGCGGCAGTTTTTGCGGGGTCCGTCTCCAATTGCTCATAGGCTCCTACGGCCACTAATTTTTCGGCATCCACTAAATTGGTCTTATAAAGCGCTAACGCATCTTGGTAATAGCTGTTCAGAATCTTAAGTTCCTCCTCTTTAGGAGAACGCACCAGAATTCGTTTAAAAACGTCCGCTACAACATCCTGGTTATGGGGGTCTTGTAAAATGGTCCGCTGTGCCAATACGCGTGCCGCTTCCAGTACTTGCACATCATTTTGGAGTACCAGGGCCTGTAAGGGAGTGTTGGTATTTTGCCGGCGCACCTCGGACAGGTCTCTATTGGGTGCATCAAATATGGTCATATTGGGCGGTGGCAGGGTACGTTTCCAAAAGGTATATAAGGAACGCCTATACAGGTCGTCCCCTTCATCCGGGGTGTAGGTAGTTAAAATTCCACGATCGCCTCCCGCATTGGTTTCCTCCCATAGTCCAGCAGGCTGGTACGGCTTTACACTAGGACCACCTAACTCACGATTAAGCAAGCCGCTAGTGGCTAGGATATAGTCACGTATCATTTCACCACTCATTCTAAATCGCGCTGCACGGGCCAATAGCCTATTCTCTGGGTCGGCCTTTTTTAGCTCCGGTCTCATGTCGGATTTTTGTTGATAGGTGGCAGAGCGCATTATTTTTTTTAGCAGGTACTTGGTATCCCAACCGTTCTCCATAAAATCTACCGCCAACCAGTCTAATAGGTCTGGGTGCGTTGGTAAGCTCCCTTGCACCCCAAAGTCTTCGGCAGTTTCCACAATACCCTTTCCAAACAACATGGCCCAAATACGATTTACGTAGACCCTTGCGGTTAGGGGATTCTTGGTATCGGTTAACCACTGTGCAAGTCCAAGTCTATTTTTAGGAAGCGTTTCAGAAAAAGCATAGATGGCTTTGGGCGTTGCTGGTTGTACCGAGTCCGTAGGCTGGTCGTAGGCACCCCTATTAAGGATATAGGTAGTCTTGGGGGCCGAATCGTTCATGACCATTACCTTAATTTCGGGAGTTTTTTTCATATTGATAAAAGAGAGCACGCCGGTGCTATCCTCTTGGGAAATTTCCATATAGGGAGGGTCTGCGTAGAATTTTTGATTTTTGGCTTGTACGGCATCCATCTGTATCCCTTTTTCGTCTACTTGATTAAAAAAGGCGAAAAACTCGAAGTAGTTCCTTTGTGAAATGGCGTCGTACTTATGGTCATGGCACTGGGCACACTCTAAGGTAATCCCCAAAACTCCCTTCCCTAGGGTATTGGTTCTGTCTAGCACATAATTGGTGCGGTATTCCTCCTGGATAACACCCCCTTCTTGGGTGATGGGATGATTACGGTTAAATCCGGTTGCCAATAGCTGCTCTTTGGTAGCGTTGGGCAATAAATCGCCCGCCATTTGCCAGGTCAGGAACTGGTCGTAGGGCAGGTTCTTGTTAAAGACATGGATCACCCAATCTCTCCAGGGCCACATGGTGCGATAACTATCGTCCTGGTAGCCGTGGGAATCGGCATAGCGAGACACATCTAGCCAAGTTTGGGCCATACGTTCCCCATAGGCTGGGGAGGCTAAAAATTGATCTATCATTTTTGCTATCTGCCCTTCAGAACTATCATTAAGGAAATGCGCTACCTGTTCTGGGGTGGGTGGGAGCCCTGTTAAGTCTAAACTAATTCTACGTAGTAGGGTTTCCATAGGAGCCCTTTCTGATGGCTGTAAATTAAAATCTTCCAGCTTTTTTAATACAAAACCATCTATTTCATTCTGCACCCAATCCGTTCTTTCGGTCTTGGGAGGTTCATTTTTCTTTGGCGGAATATAGGCCCAGTGTTTCTCAAATTTAGCGCCTTGTTCTATCCATTTTTTAATGAGTCTTTTTTCGTAGGAGTTAAGTGACAGCTTAGAGTTGGGGGGCGGCATCTGTATATCGGGATCCTCCGAAGTAATAGCGATATAGACCTTGCTCCTCTGTGGTTTTTTAGGGGTGATGGGGAATTCCCCCGGACTTTCGGGAAGTTCGGAAAATGCCGTTTCTTCCAAATCCAATCGCAATGCAGCCTTCCGCTTGTTGGCATCGGGACCATGGCAGGTGTAACAATTATCGGAGAGGATAGGCTTAATGTGAAAATTGTAATCCACCACTTCCGGTAATTTTAGGGCAGAATACTCATCTTTATTCCCTTGAAACACCCCCTTGGTAAATGCATATACTATTCCCAGAAGACCTGCTAAGATTACTATGATTATTATTTTCTGTTTCATCGGGGAAGTGAAAAGTGATTTATCATATAGCTAGAATTAACAAAGTACATTCCCCATTTTTTTGAATGGCAGCATGGAACCAGTTAATTTACATAAATGATATTATTTAAACTAAAATAATGATTTATTCTAAAGCTATAGCTTAAAATATTAACTATAACAGCTATCGCACTTCAATTTATTGTAGAATAACGAACAAAGAAAACGATCAATTACACCCCCAGTAGAAGCGCAAAACCTAGGTTGACAAAATCCAGTAGGTTTATGGATAGTGTTATATACCCAGACAAACCCCACTATTCCTTATCTTGGATATTGAAGAAAGGAGCTATTTAAGCCTTCGTAACAAGCTAATTTGTATTTTTTTTAGGTAGATGTGGTTGTAGGAAAAAATAGCTGGATCTTGGGCGCAACCTTTTCGCCTTTTCAACCATCTAAATCAAAAGACTTAATCATGACACCACCAAACCAATTATTAAAATCAGCTTCCGTAGCAGTAATATTCTTACTATGCAGTTGTTCTTTTGATGACGATTCAGCAGGAAAAATAGGAGGCCATGGTAAAACCAGCTTGTTTGAAGAGGTAACCGAACCGGATCCCTCCTCCACAAATACTGGTATGGGTGAATTGTTAAATACTGCTTCTTCTGATACAGGTACCTCTAGCGGAGGTGCCACCTCTAGCACTGGTGCTTGGGGAAGTGGAAATCCCAATGGTCAATTTGAACCTGGGATTTTGACTGCAGGCGAATGGAGCGACCTTGATAACTGGGAATTCTGGAATAATCTATTAAGTAATCAGGAATATTATGAGGATGTAAATAAATGGAAGCTTAAAAAAATAAAAAGACATAGTTTCCTGGTTGTAGATAAAAATGAAACTGTGGTTGCAAATGCCGAAATCAGTCTTTTATCCGATCAGTTGGTACTATGGAAAACCAAAACAGATAATACGGGAAGGGCCACCCTATGGTCCGACCTAAATTTAGATGGACTCACCGCCCAGGTTATCTTTGAGGATGCCAGGGAGATTGTTATGCAAGTAAAGGACTATGCGGCAGGTGTCAACAAAGTACAGTTAGATAAATCCATCGTCAACAAGAAGATAATGGATATATATTTTGCGGTTGATGCAACTGGTTCCATGGGGGATGAAATTGATTATTTAAAGGCAGAATTAAACAATGTAATCCAACGGATTAGGCAAAACAATCCTTCCTTGGAAATGCGATTTGGATCCGTATTTTATCGGGATGAGGGTGACGAATATGTAACCCGTCCGTTTAATTTCACTACCGATGAATCAAGCCTAATTTCATTTATATCGGAGCAATCTGCCACTGGTGGGGGCGATTACCCGGAGGCGGTACATGCTGCCATGGACCTAGCAATTACACAAAACTCCTGGAACGAAAATGCTTCCGCCCGTATAATGTTTCTAATTCTGGATGCTCCCCCACACTACAATCAGGAAGTAATTTCCAGTTTGGAATTAAATATCATTCATGCAGCGGAAAAGGGCATTAAAATAATTCCCATTACAGCTTCAGGCATAGATAAGGCCACGGAATATTTAATGCGTTCTTTTGCCATACTGACAAATGGAACCTATGTTTTTATTACGGATGATAGTGGGGTTGGCAACCCTCATCTGGTACCTACTATCGGAGATTACGAAGTAGAAAAACTGAATGACCTAATGGTAAGGTTGGTTGGGAAATATGTTCCTTAAGGTGTAAAAGGTAGCACTCCCCTCCTTGCCTAGTCCTCCTAAAAATGGTTTGGTTCCTTCCCTGCAAGCGCAAAAGCAGCCAACCATCTCATACGTATTACTTGGCAAGTACCTAAGGCATTGTATGCCCCGTTCCACCAATTAATCCACGATTATCGATTAAATTTTCGGTACTGTGCCCATTGTACTCGTTTACTGCCGCCCAGGGAAGAAAAGTAATGTCCCACTCTGGATTCTGTTGGTGTTACTGTGATGGATGCTTTCATGTTCTTGTTTTTTAAAGGTGTTGTGGTCTGTTGTTTTTTGTTGGGGACTATCGGTTAAATTTTCGGTACTGTGCCCATTGTACTCGTTTACTGCTGCCCAGGGAGGAAAAGTAATGTCCTACTCGGGATTCTGTTGCTGTTGCTGTGATGGTTGCTTTCATGTTTTCTAGTTTTTAGTATGATTTTGTTGATTTTAAATTGACTAACACCTTGTAGACGAGGAAGTTTTAAATGTGTTACAGTACTTTGTATAGAAAGGTACTATATTATGTAATTTTTAACATTTACGACTGGCTACATTTTATTTAATACGTTAAAAATCACTCAATTACATATAATTGAATGATTGCGGAAAAAATAATTTAACGCGGTGAACTCAGGAATCATGATATAAGAAACCTGGTTGGGAGGTAGTTTTTAGGGATGATTCTAGCAGCTCTGCAAGGGGTGAAGAGAAATTAAAGGAGCATAAGGAATAATATATTTGAGGTAGGATCCATCTTTGAAGATAATGCCTGAAAGCCCCACAACTCATCACAACCAATGCCAAAGCACGGAGAAAGAGCCCCTTTTATAATTGTAATTTAGGTTCCAGCTTGACTTAACTACTACAACCGGAAATCTGAATCCGAAATCATTGGGGCTAGCGGTACCCTCCCCTATTTGAAGGTGATTAGAATTATGGTATGGGGCACTCTTCAGGTAAAAAAAGCTGCATTCCCCCTATATTTGAATACACCAGATTTTCTGCCTTACCTATACCTAATGCTCGTTTACTATTCGCTGCCGGTACGCAGAAATCTATTAAATGTCATTCTCCGGAAACATATTCAGCCATTTTAGGGCATTCTGCAAGTATATTTTATCCACCACTTCCTTGGGGAGTTTTAGGCCTCTAAACTCTTCATTAATCAGGCTACTCTCCATTACCTCGTCCGTTACAAAAAAGCGCCAATCCGCAATCCACGTATCATGCATGCTCTGCTGTAGATCGGCCGGATCTTCCTTACCTCCATCGGCCAAATCGGTGGCGTAGAGAATTCTATCTTGATATTTTATAAAAAAGTTTCGCACCTTTTCCCTGTTATCTGCAGTTTGATAATAGACTTGCCCCATTCTGGCTGCCAGATCTATGGCCATATTGGGGAACTTATCTAACCGTTTGGCAAGTTCATCCACGCTCCATTCCAAACTCCCCATATGGGCCCCCACAAAAGTCAAGCTAGGATGTTTTTCTAGTACGGCATCCCGAGCGGCTATCTGCTCCTCGTAAGAAGGCAGCTCTGGATGTAGGTACATATGGTATTGAGGGTTTTTTGAAAAGTAGTCCCGATCGTTATTGGTAGTCATTTCCGCTAGCGGAAGCCAACAGTTTTTGGGTTCTCCCAAATGCCCTATGATAGGAATCTTTTTAGTGGCTAAATGGTTGAATATTGTATCCAACTTGGGATGATCTACCAAAATTAGCTGGTTGTTAGCATCGCGAAAGACCATGCCTATGTTTTTCCAAATTTTTACGGCAATGGCCCCCTCCGAAAAGTTTTTATCTAACCAGGCGATGGTATTTTTTGTGAAGTCTGGATTATCCCAATCTTCTATAGAGAAGGAGGTAGCCACCTCAAATTCTGCCGGATGCGCGCTCTTCTGCTCCACAGCGTATTGGTACTGTTCCTTTATGAGTTCCCCACTATTGGAATGATCTACCAGAATATTGAGCAAGCGAAAATTATCTTTTGCTGCTTGGGCTACAAAGCTGTTCCGATCTGCAAAAACATGAATGTGGGTATCAATTTTTTCCACCAACTCAAAATCGTCCACGGTATAATAATCATTGTTTTCCATACAAGAAGCTGTTAGTAGTATTAGCAATGCACTCCACAGTATTTTCATCTGTTTATTTTTTAGAGGATTAAGATTACTAATGAATTAGCGCTTATAAGTTAAAAAAAATGCAATATAAATGGTCGGATAATTTTGTTTAATGCGATTTTTTATTGGATTGGAACTACTTAATATCGAGGGGATTCCGAGGGAAAGTGGAGAGGTAGGATGAAGGACACAGGCCTGAATTAGGATTTTGAAGAGCTTAGTTACCTAAATAAGGGAACTTTTTATCTGTAAGATTGAGAGCTAATAAGACATTTTGCAACTAGGATAGCTTCCGTAGTTATTACTTTAAAACCTCTTGAAGAAATATTCACATGAGATTAGATCCTAATGTCATTTTTGTCGAAACAAAAGACGTAATTACTACGGAATAGCTACTTGATTACATAGATTAAACACTTTCCTATTATGTGACTTGGAAAATAAAGTATAATAATACGATTAAAAGTATAGATGAAATGATAAATAAAGCATGAATATTTCTTTTTTGAACTGCTAATTGTTTATTCAATGATACCGTAAATTCATTCGTTTTAATAACAATCTCTTTTTCTATTTTTTTTTGCAAGGAAATATATTCTTCAGATATCTTATTAAATATTTTCTCTTCCAAATGAACTAAGGCACCTTGAAAAGATGATTTAAAGTCCTCAATATTTTCCTCTAATTTTTGTTGCTGTTCTTCATGATGTAAAAAAGCAGAGTTAAATTCATCCTTAGCCTCTAACAAAATAGCGTTTAAATTATTAAGGCTTTGAGTAATCCCAGATACCTTCTCATTTATAGCGTTGACATTTGTCTTACAACTATCGATTTTGATATTAATATCCTGTTGTTTATTTTCATATTCGATAAACGTAGACTGGAAATCTTTTTTAGCATCTGCTAGTTTAGTATTAATCTCATCACAATTTAATGCTACTTCATTTAAGTTCTCATTTAGTACATTAAATCTTAATTCAATTTCTTCTGCTCGCTCTTTATCAGCCCTTACTTTGTCGAAATGTGCAGCTAATATTTTATTTATATGAAACCCATGAACATTACTTCCAGCTGTACTTTCCTTAACGTCATTTACAATTTTCTCTAACTCTACACTAGATTCCTTTATTTTTTCGAATGAGGTGCCAGAAAGCATTACCAAAACCCCAATCATTTCAGCCAAATCTTTAGTATTGTCATTATTACTTTTAATTAATTCACTTATAGATGAAATAGAATTATGGGTTGCAGTACTACTTTCTCTAATTAAATCCAGTAAGGTTGATTTCTTAAGGTATTTATACCAAACATTTCCATCAATAACATGCTGAATAGAATTACTGGATGAGTTGAGATCAACTAAAAGATTCTGAGTTCTATCTCTTGCTGCATTTATTCTATTATCGACTTCCCTAACTTTACTTAAGACATTTTTTGCTTCTACAATACCTGTCGAATTGTCTATAATTACAAACTCTTCCATATTTTAACTATTTTCCAATAAGTTTAATAGATTTTCATTGTCCTCATTCATCTTCTTTATACCAGAAATATTTTCAGAAATAGTATTTGTGGTATCTCTAATGTTAAGAATAGATTCATCAATTTGATTCTTACAAGACGCTATTATAGGTAGGGTTCCTCTGAATATTGACAATGACAGACCTACAGCTTCTGTTGCCATAACATCACTCCCACCAGCTATTGCTATGTTTATTTTAGAACGCTTTTGTTGTTTTGTATTTTCCTCTCCTTGTAACTTTCTAAATGTTATTTGACTTTGATATTTCTGAAATCCTTGAAGAATTAAAACAGACCCAATACCAACAATTAATCCAGATAAAACGGGAGAAATGAGTCCTGCAAATGGTGCTGTAAATGGAAAGTTGGTTATTAAGGCTTTTTCTATAATCTCATCGAGAGCAATCCCAATAAGTGACGCAACGGTGATTCCCAATAATTTAAGAACCTCCTTTAGTTTAACCTCCCATGTATATTGACTTGAAAATAAGATTTTTAAAGCTTTAAATATGGATAGAATCGCTTGTTTTACAAATTTGAAAATGTTTTTTGCTATTTTAAATAGACTATTTAAAATGGCATCTAAAAATGTTGAAAGGAAACTACTGATTGAGTGGTCCGTGAAAGTAGAAAGCAAACCTTTAGCTTTTTCCTTTATTCTAATAGAAATATTTTTAATCCTTTGTTTTAATTCTATATCCTCCTCGTTTTTATACTCATTAACAACCTCAACGATTGTTATCGTAAGTAATTGACCAATAGCAGCTTTTGCACCGCTTTTTACAGCATTTGAACATGCAACCTTTGCTTGAGTTTTTAACTCATATACTTTAGTTTTATTTTTTAGTATTTCATTTTCTTTTCTTTTACTTTGTTCGAATGCCTCCTTTGAATTTTTCTCATCAATACCGAAGTATTCTTTATTAGTTTTAGTCGGATCTTTTTTTGAACGAGAATTTTGCCATTTTTCAAAATCTTCAATCTTAACGTCTCTTTTTTGATTGTTAATTCCTGCTTTTGTAGGCACTATGTTTTCTTCAGAATTTAGGAGGTCTCGTTTTTCTTTTTTGTTGAGAACGTAATTTAATACCGGGTCATCATGCACTTCTTTGGCAGACTTTACATGATCCCATTCATAAGCTTCTCTTTTATTTGGTTCTCCATTCTTTATAAATTTACCGGTATACGCATCATTAACCCCTCCTTTATCTAAACTATCTCTCCATTTTTTATCAGTTGTTTCTCTTTGTGATGTACCAGGCCCCTTTCCCACATAAGATTCTCTATTATATTTAGGAATTTCTTTTTCTAAAAGTCCCTTAAATTCATCCTTATGCACATATTTTGTTTTGTAACTGGTACTTCTTTCATTTAGAGGAGTATTTTCCCATTTTTGATACTCACTATACTCCTTTTTGAAAGCAAGGCCGTTAGCATGTGCAGTATTTTCAAAAATATCTGAAACACCGAGAGCCATTGTAATAGTTTCAATCGATTTTGCTTGAATAGCAGACAGCAATTGCCCGTTCATCTTAGCCGGATCGTTATCTTTAATTTTATCTTGAATCTCTAGAATTTCATCTAGTAAAATTTGCTCTTCCCTTTTTAGGTCAATTTGGAGTTTTTCGTAGTCCATTTTTCACAATTTATTACACCCAAGCCAATGCTTAGGCTGGTTGGTTGGTTATATTTTAGTTATAAGAATAAAATTTGCTCTGAACAAGATAGCGAATTATCATATTTATCCTACTTTAATTGTAGATTAAATCTTAATAAAAGTTGGATGGTAATAAAAACTGAATTTAATAATCTGCAATGGTCCATTATACTGTCGAACTTTGAAGTAAGTAAAGGAGGTTATAGGGAACCTACAATTAGCTATTAGTTTAATTGAATTTCTTCTAAAATTTGTTCGGGCCACACTACAAATTTTCCATATTGACCTTCACGTACTTGCGCTCCCAATTTTTCACCTTTTTTAGTGGCAAACCAATCGTTTCCTTTTTTTTCCATTAAGCCGAATGACACTAGGGTTGAATTTATATCTCTACTGGACAAGCCAGTAATAGAGGATAAATCTTTAGTTAATTTTAGCTCACCATTTTTAAATCTTCTAGAAGGATTGTTGGTTATATTTATAATAGCAGTAGACTCTTCTAGAATTAGATAGCTGTTGAACCAATTATTGTTTAATCGCACACCAACGAACGATCCTTTTTTAGGAAGTTCCTTTTTAGTATCATACCAAGCTTCGGATCCATTGTCTAAAGCTTTCATTTTAATTTGATCATAGGTAAATTCATCACTTTGATAGCGAGTATCGGTAACTTGACCAATTACATAATCGTTCGCAAGTTCTAGTTCATAAAGTAGTTCTTCACCTATTTGTTTTACCTTTTTATCACTATTGAAAATCTTTTTGAGATGCGCTTTAGTTGGATATGAAACTGAAATAATCTCATCAATTGCACTATCCGAGAGGATACTTTCTGATTTCCGCCTTAACTGTGTTGACATTTCATGTCTAAAGAATTGTAGTAATTTTTTTTTAATTTGTTGCTCGTAAGATAGATTAGACTTAATATTTGGGTTTATTTCCGATTGAAAATTTTCCTGGATTTTCACCGATTCATTCGATTTCCCATTATTTATATCTATATCGGTTTCGAGCCATGGCTTTACTCTTTCTCCATTAATCCGAAGATCGTATATATCTTCCATCATTTTCTCATAAGCCTCTGGGTCTTCTTCCTTAGTGATGAGAATTCCCATTTCAACATTTGTAGTCTGGCTATATTCATAAAGATTCATTGAACAAATGATAGCCTTCTTTTCATTAATATAACACTTCGCATGTAAGTTTTTCTTTTGAAATACTTTAAGATCATCGATATCTGACATCCATGCTAGTTCAGATTGTTTTGGCTTGGTATTACCATAGATTAATGTTATTTCCCCAAGGGTACCAAGTTTACTTTTGGTTTTAAGTCTTTCTTGAATTTGGGTATTAACTTGAAGAGAGTAGGTTACCAAAATTATCCTTTCTTTTGCTTCCTTAAGAAGCTCCATTAACTCACTTGAAATGTGAGATGTATCCAAATATTTTGCCATCTGTATTATTTATTAGAATATTATTTATAATATTTTTCAGCCGTAAATTAAATGAATAACGTCAGATTATTCTGCTATTTTCTGTGAACTGAACTCTACTTTTATTAAAACCGAATTCTAATTCACAATTTAGTATTTTGAATAATTGATTAAAAAATGTTTAACTTTTTACGAAAGCTACTGGCAACTCCCTTAAAACTGTGATTAAATCGAACGGGAAGAGTGTTGAAATATTACATTTATTTTAAATATATTTCATTGAAAATGTTAAAACACTGACTATCAATGCAAACCACTTCTTACAATTTTATCGATTGAATTGTTTATCCAATTCTATTATCAGAAAGGAAGGTTTGGCTAGGAATTATATATGTTTAAGGGGAGTGCAATTAAAACTTTTTAGTATTTACACATTAAAGCCAATCTATGCTGTAAATTATTGATAACAGATTAAAGTTTGAGATTGTAGCATTCGAAATCTACAAAACAAGATTCTCTACGATATAATAAAATGGGAGGACGGCTAAGCTTCTGAATCTTCCGAGATTGAAAATGAGTTTTACAAAGTGGCATGGTTTGCTCCGAAATCACTGGCATGGTCACTCCGAAATAGTTATACAGTCCCAGAATATTAAAACTTCCAAACTACTACCCCCAATGATCTTGTATAAAACTTAGCGGTACTTCTACTGTCAAATATTAAGCTCCCCAAACCACTCTAAAATCTCCTCTCCTATGTCCTCATTTAATTTATCATCGTGCAAAATATTCAAGCATCCTACCGCACATTGGTGAGTATCCCCCCCCTCAAAGGTTATAAATTTAGGTTTAATGGTCTCTAAGGATGGGTATAACAACAAGGTTTTATTGGAGCTGCTATGCGTCATCTAGATAAAACTGTCCAAAATGCCGTATTTAAAAAAAAACAGTTGAACCGTTAAATACTCGTCCTATTCCGGTTTTCAAGATAGGGTGTGTTTAATTGTGAAGTACTTTTTGGATCAGTTCATAAATGTCGTAGAGATAAACCCTTATCAGTCTAACAACTCCGTTTCAGGCTTTATTCTAAAGCATTGTTCTTCTCCTAAATACAATGGATTTCCGTGCTTTTCTGACCAAAAGCCATCTAACACATCCTTAGTTAAACAACGATAGACAGCAACGCCTTTATAGATCCCATTATCATCACCTAGATAGTTGAAATTAATCACCAATATATTGTCTTTGAAAAAGCCAGTTCCATTTTGTTCCTGGTTAGCATTTATGAGCCATTTCGCAATAATTCTATTGTTCTCATCCAAGGATAAGGATAGAATTCCTATATAGGTGTTGTCGGTTTCATCTTGATTTTTACCTATTATGGAATAGTCGCCTACTAATTGTTGCAGTGTCATTTATAATGCTTTTCCACCCAAAGATGGGATAGTAATTAATATGGGTAGTTGTGTTTGCAAACATACATTTTTCAGCAATAAAGTCATGTATTAGAAATAATGATCGTTTACATATTCCCTTTAACATACTTACTTTATAAGGTTACTGGACTCTTTTTAAATTAATTATAGCTGAATTTAAAGAGCGGTTAATGCAGAGGGGGATCCTTAAAATAGTAGTTGATTAGGACTTATAAAATAAAAACTGGGCTTTTAAATTCTGTCATTTTTTAGTTTTAAACTTTTACCAATGTAGCCTTCCCCTTTTTACTTGATCTTTCAAAGTGGTACCAAACGAACCGAAATTTTCACATGGTAAAATGTAGTCTGCCAAGCCGATGTTCAAAGAAATGGAAGCAACCATTGTAAATGCTCTTACTGAATTTTAGAAGAAGAAGATTTAAACTAGAGCTTTCTCCGAGCTGGCGTTTTAAAACCATCAGGCGTATGTCGTTCATCTCGACCTTTTACCACCAACACCTGAAAAGTTAAGACTTAATGCTGTAATGCCTGCTTCTTTCCGATAAGCCATATTACAATTCTACATATCATAATACTTTACCATATTATTTCATCTCATAATTAGGCCATATTATCCACTTCATATAATAATCATTTCTTTTTACGTCAATAATACCTTACATTGGTTAATGATAAAATAGAAATATATAAATAAGTTTTTATACACGTATATTGTAAGTAATTAAGCATAATAAATATGGCAAACAGAAAGAATATATATAACTCTATTCGACAAAAGATGGAGTCTGCTGGATTTCAATTTGAATCAGAGCAAAAACCACATCTTCAAAACAGAAAAGAAAATGAACTGAAATTTGTCCATCCTCAATTAGTCAAAAGGATAGAAGAAGATGGATACAAGGTTAGAGCAAAGAAGTTTTACATAAAGCCTTTAACCGATGAGATTGATTGTGAGATTGGCCTTGTTACCGGGAAATCGTCTCCTTTGTATAAGGAATCATTTTTTATCAAACCAAATTCATCTGACTCGTTTGATGAAACGCCTGCATGGACTAATAGAGATAATAATGCTGCTCTTGATAGTTTATTAGAATCTATAAAAGAGTATCTAAAAACAAGTTCAGATGTAACCGCAAGCCACATGGATACCTATCTGTTGACATGGAATCCAAACAACTGGGACTGGGTTGATTTAACAGAAAGTATAGATCACCTAGAAACTGTTGGCAATGTAGAAAGAAGATGGAGTTGTGGTAATTCAAAAAGTATAAAAAAGGGAGATAGAGTTTTTTTAATTAGACTCGGTAAAGATCCAAAAGGAATAATGGGTAGCGGTTATGCTAAATCCTCCTATTACGTTGCTCCACATTGGGATGGCACAGAAGGTAATGTGGCTAACTTCATTGACATAGAATTTGACATATTAATTAATCCTGAAAACAATCCACTATTCGATACAGAATCGTTAGAAAGTATTGACTTAAATAAGTCTCAACAATGGTTTCCGCAACAAAGTGGAATTTCTATTAAACCAGAATTGGTAGAGTCTCTTGAAGCGAATTGGTTTAATTTCATTAAGGAGAACAAGTACATTAAAAACAGTTTTGTTTCTAATGATGTAATCACAGACATTGAAGAAACTTTTCGAGAAGGTAAATCAAAGGATATAACTCAAACTCGATATGAAAGAAATCCTGAAGCACGTAAAAGATGTTTAACACACTATGGTTATTCATGTAGGGTTTGCGATTTCAACTTTGAAGATCATTTTGGTGAGGTAGGCAAAGGATTTATTCATGTACATCACATCAATCAGATTTCCGAAATAGGCAAAGAATACGAAGTTAACCCTATCAACGACTTAATTCCTGTTTGTCCAAATTGTCATGCTATGATTCACTCAAAACGTCCAGCATTTACAATTGAAGAAATAAAAGAAATAAGAAAAACTACTTACAACCCAAGATATGACTTTCATGGTGGTTAAATGCCACCACGCCGCATAGCCGAGCCGTTGTAGAACATTTGACCTAACCGAAAACCAAAACTTAAACAATTTGAAAAAAGTTACATTATTCGCAATCTTAACTTTACTTCTAATAGTATCGTGCCAAAAGAAAATTGACGGTTCAAGTCAGGAATCTATGAAAAAGTCAATCGAAAAAATAAATAAATCGCTTGATGACTCGAAGACAGAAGAATTTCAAGAATCAATTCAATTAATGATGTTCAACGGACATGAATTAGCAGATTTAATGAAAGAAGATGGAGCAGAAAATATGGCAAAGGACTTTAAATCAAGAATTGATGGAATGACGGCGGATGATATCATTGAAGCAGGAAAAAAAATTAAAAAGGAAATTGCGAAATAAAAACGTGCTACAACTCGTCAAGCTCTGAAAATCCTCCCACATTTTCACATAATAAGACCATAACCAAACATGTTGGTTAAAATGACTTTTAACAACCACCTTTCTTTATTTTTTTATGAAATCCAATAACAACCAAATTATTTATAGCCCTTCAGATTTATCTTCTCACATTAGTTGCAAACATCTTACCCAGCTCAACAAACAGCATGCAAGAGGCGAAATTGCAGGACCAGAAGAATACACAAATCGTGCATTGATAATGCTTAGGGAGAAAGGAATTGAGTTTGAAGAGAATTATCTACAAGAGCTTAAGGATATTGGAAAGGATGTTTTAGAAATTAGTGCAGATGACCCCCTTGCTGAGAAGCATACAATAGACGCCATGAAAGCTGGTATGGATGTTATTTACCAAGCAAGGTTAAAGGAAAATGGCAAATGGGGCGGGTGGGCTGATTTTTTAAAAAAGGTTGATAAGCCAAGTGATTTAGGAGATTGGTCTTATGAGGTGTGGGATACCAAGTTGGCGAATGAAACCAAGACTGGAACAATTTTACAAATTGGAATATATTCAGAACGCGTAGCTCAAATCCAAGGTGTAACTCCAGAGAACATGGGTGTTATAAAACCTGAAGGTGAAGAATACTATCGCTATGATGAACATGCGGCATATATACGGGTTGTGAAACGAAATTTGGAAGAAGCAATAGATAATGACAAAAAGACCTACCCTGAACCTGTCAGCCATTGCGATATCTGTAAATGGTGGAAGAACTGTACTTCTATTAGACGTAACGATGACCACCTAACCTTTGTGGCTGGAATGGGCAAATCACAAATAAAAGAACTCAATTTACATGATGTTGACACTCTGGAGAAACTAGCCCGA
>NZ_VVIN01000065.1:0-17444 GCF_008711145.1 Arenibacter lacus | reverse complement strand
CGGTTTTTCGACCTCGGTGTCGAAAACAGTCACTTTAGCAAGAAGCATTTTAACACCTTTGGCCATCGCTACAGCTGGCTCCTCTTTCCAAAGGTATAGATCAAGCTCAAAAGTTGTGTGTAGTTAAAATTTTGAGTTATGCACAATAACAATAATCCACCTTTAAACAGGCCTTTCAATACTTTTTTCCATCGATGAAAAAAGTATTCAAAAAAATCTAGGCTTACGAATCTTTATCTAAATTTTTCGATCAGCACCTAAATTTTAGGAACTCGCTTTTGAATTTCAATGAAAAAAGAAAATTATTCTAGATCAGACAGCCTAAAATTTTACGGTTGCTTCTCTTCAAATTTCACGATAAATTTTCGGTAGGCCGTAAAACTAAAACCTATAGATAATACCATTCCTTACAAAAAAATTAGAGACTGACTCCTTAAAATATGAGTTAGACCTTACTCTTTGCGAAGTCGAAGGGTTGGACAAGCAAAGAAACCGACGAAGGAGGTTCATGAATACCGTTGAAGTTAAAAATAGAAATGCATGAACTAAATCGGAGATTTACGAAAACCGTTAAAAATTAAATAAAAACCACTTGAGTAAAATGAACGAGCATTGAAAGCAAAGTACAATAATTTCAGTATAATTTATTAGTTACTTTGTGACCAACCACCACATACAAATAGTGATAAACAAAAGATATATTTTAGGAACTAAGATTAAATCAAGAAAATAAATAAACAAGGTGCCAGATGGTGCGTTGGCCATGGCTTCAGCTGGCTCCTCTATCCAAAGGTACACCGTACCTTTGTCCCTCGGCCCTCCATACTTTTAAATACCAATTCATATTTATTTAGTTTAGTTGTTCCTACTCGTAAGGTTTTTCGGTTTCACCCCCCTTTTTTTGAGTGGTTGCTGGACTCCACCAATGTATATTCGTCTAAATTCAATTAAGTAATACCTGGTAATAGCTACCATACTTGGCCTATATTCACTTGAAATATTGATTTTATTAAACGACTAATATGTTAAAATAGTATGAAACACCCTTCTTTATTATGAGAATTACTTCATACTTGTAATATTTATAGCCTCTCATAGCCCTTTTTTACCGAAATTTCTATTGGATGTAACAAAGATTAACAATGACAGTTCTCCATTTAGATTTAGCTACAACTCAAGATTTATTGGTAATTTTAGGGTGATAAAATGAAGATTATGCAATTAGCATTACGAAAACTGGACGCCAGAATGACGAAGTCGGGCTGGCCCGCCTCAAAGACATAGTCGGGCTAGTATGACCGTTTAAAAACAATAAAAATCTATATATGAAAATAAAAACAGTAGAACTAGTAGCAAGTCCCAGGGATCCCCATTTTGTGGGGGACGGATTTAGGGTGCATAATTTTATTCCTAGCGGATTTAGGATGGATATGCAACGGATGAACCCGTTTATTATGCTGGATTACAATTCCACCTACACCTTCCCTCCTTCCGAATCTCCCAAAGGGGTAGGCGTGCATCCCCATAAAGGTTTTGAAACCGTAACCATTGCCTATAAGGGTAAAATAGCCCATCACGATAGTAGTGGCGGTGGCGGGGTAATAGGTCAGGGCGACGTACAATGGATGACCGCTGCCAATGGTATCTTACATAAGGAATACCACGAAGCGGAATGGAGCAAAAAAGGGGGCGAATTCCAGATGGTGCAGCTATGGGTAAATCTCCCGGCCAAGGACAAAAAGAGCAATCCAAAATACCAGGCTATAAAACAGGAGGATATCCCTCGTTACCAACTAAAAGACGATGCCGGTACGGTTGAAGTGATCGCTGGAGAATACCAAGGTGTAAAAGGCAGAGCTTCCACATTCACCCCCATTCACATGTTCAACGCCAAATTGAATAAAGGTGGGAAGGCCGACTTCCAATTTCCGGCACATTACAATACGTTGCTATTAGTCTTGGAGGGGCAGGTAGTAATAAACGAAGCGGAAGAAGTACCCACAGATCATTTGGCACTAATGGCAGACGACGGGGAAACTTTTAGGATACAGGCAACAGAAAATGCGGTGGTATTGGTATTAAGTGGGGAGCCTATAAACGAACCCATTGCCGCACAAGGTCCCTTTGTAATGAATACACGGGAAGAACTGATGCAGGCCTTTAACGATTTTAACACGGGGAAATTCGGCACTCTGGAAGATTAGCGCAAATCCCAATCAGGTTAAATTTGTGACTACAGCTGTAGTAAGTTGTGGACAAAGTCCCTGGAGACGAGGAGGAGTATGTTCCCCTGCCAAAACCTAGGATGTAGTAATGGGAATGGTATGAAGCGGTACCTTTTTAAAATTCATGCTGTGCTAATCGATTAGAAAATGAACATCAAGGAAGCAATTATTAAAGATATGGCCGATTCCCTTCTGATGGGAAACACCTGTTTTCTACATACTCTTACGGGCGATTTTGAACATTATCCAACAGAGATTGATTTAATGTATGGCGAGGATAATCCCTGGCAAGATATAATAGATAAGATTGAGAATAATTGGCATGATTATATCCGAATCGAGCCCATGAATTCACACCAATCCTACACTGTAATGGCCTCCTTTGCGGAGCAGTTGGAAGCTGTTGGATTTCGCGAAAAACTATTCAATGCCCTCAATCGGCCAAAACCTTTTAGGCATTTCAACCATCTAATTCACCAATCGGATTATAGACAGGCGTGGTTCAACTTCCGACAAGAAAAAAATGAGGCGTGGGTAAAAGAGCAAATAGCTGACCGTAGGAATGAGTGAAACGGTAAAGAACTTGGCATCTAAAAAGCAGGAAGGCCATCATTTAGATGGCCCAGTTCTAGAGTTATAAACTCCTATCCTTATCAGCCTGTTTCAGAAAACATAGAAAGCCATTTTTGGGCATTGTGTAGATATAGCTTATCCACTACCTCCTTGGGCAGTTTTAGTCCTCTAAATACTTCATGCACCAGATCACTGGTCATCTCTTCATGAGTTATAAAAAATCGCCAATCCCTTAACCAGGTGCTGTGCATCTCTTCCTTTAGATCTTGCGCATTGTTCTTCCCAAAATCCATTAAGTCGGTCCCATAAAGGATTCGATCTTGGTAGGCAATAAAGAAATCGCGCACCTTTTCCCTGTTTTCTGCCGTTTGATAAAAAATCTGCCCCATTCTAGCTGCTAGGTCAATGGACATATTGGGGAACTTATCTAGGCGTTTTGCCAATTCGTCCACGCTCCACTCTATACTCCCCATATGAGCACCAATAAACACCAGATCAGGGTGTTTTTCCAACATCTTATCTCGGGCGACTACCTGTTCTTCATAGGAAGGCAGTTCTGGATGCTGGTACATATGATATTGAGGGTTTTCAGCAAAATAAGCCCGATCGTTATTAGTCGTCATTTCTTCTAGCGGAAGCCAACAGTTTTTTGGCTCTCCCAAATGACCAATTAAGGGAATTTATTTACTAGCTAGGTGATTAAAAATTGCATCTAGTTTTGGATCATCTACCCTAATTAGGTGGTTGTCTTTATCGCGAAAATCCATTCCAACATTCTTCCAGACCTTCACCCCAATGGCGCCATGATCAAAACTCTTGTCTAACCATACAAGGGTATTCTCTACAAAGTTTGGATGATCCCAATCTTCTAGAGAGAAAGAGGAAACCACTTCAAATTGTTCTGGATGTGCTCTCTTTTGTGCAAAGCAATAGTTGTATTGTTCTTTAATGAGTTCCTTCTCATTAGAAAGATCTACCATGATATTGAGCAAGCGAAATCCTTTTTCGCTTGTTCCACAAAACACTTGCGGTTGGCAAAAACATGAATATGAGTATCTATTTTATCCACCCGCTCAAAGTCGTCCATCGTATAATACCCCGTCTTTTCCATACTAAAAAAATTGTTAACCATATTAATACCCAGATTTACCGTAGTATTATCTAATTATTACTTTATTGCAAATTTTCCATTAATAGCTTATCACAAAAGTTAGTCGGGCTTTCATCTATCGGGTTCAGCACCATCAGCTAAGCTACCTACAACCTGTTTTGGGTTCCTGTTTTCTAGGTCTAGTATCCCGTGTTGCGTGGTTTTCTCTGGCAATTCCGATCCTAAAAGCTGTTCTCTAAAGAATAGGAGAAGCATCAGGCCAATCCCCACGGCGATACCAGTTGGAATTAACCATATAGATTCCCACTGATAACCCAGAATTCCGTTGATATCCACATAAAAATGATCGGTAACCCCTACAGATACATAGGAGCCAATAAACATACCCACCCCGTAGGTTGCAAAGGTGATAAGGCCTTGGGCAGCATTCCTAAAAGAGGACTTAGCCTTCTTATCAATATAAATCTGACCCGACACGAAAAAGAAATCATAGCACACGCCATGTAGGAGAAGGCCCCATACAACATCCAAATCCCCGGACCAATATCCCCATAAGCAAAGAAGAGATAGCGAATTACCCAGGCGAAAATTCCTATCAGCATCATTTTCTTAATTCCCAGCCTCCTAAACGCAAAGGGCATCAATAGCATGAATAGTAGTTCGGAAACCTGCCCCATTGTCATCTTAGCTGCGGCATTTTCCATCCCCATATCGTTTAAGAAAGGATTGGCAAAGTTGTAGTAAAAGGCCAAAGGGATACAAACTAGAATTGAGCTCACAAAAAACACCACAAAGGACTTTTTCTTAAACAGAACCAGGGCATCCAATCCTAAAATAGAAGAAATACTTGCCTTTTTCCCCGTGGGAGGTGTACTGGGCAAAAAAAACTCAGGATACCCAAGACCACCGAGCAATAGGCCGCAATGCGAAACGTATAATAGGAAGTTTCCAATTCCAACAAACCAATTAACAGACCCGCAGCAATCCATCCCACCGTTCCCAATACCCTAATTTTTGGAAAATCCTTGTCTGGATCCTCCATTTGTGAAAAAGAAATCGAATTCACCAAAGACATGGTAGGCATATACAACAAAGTATAGAGCAAGATAAGCCACCAGAATTCTTGGAAATATGCCACCGTACTTATATAATACAAGGTAGCAGCCCCTAGTAAGTGTAAGGTTCCCAATACTTTTTGCGCAGAAAAAAATCGGTCAGCCACCAGGCCTACAAAGAATGGAGAAATAATTGCGGCAATAGAAAGGTTAGCATAGGCCGCTCCTACTTGGGTAGCAGTTACCTCTAAAGAAGATATTAAATAAGTCCCCATAGTAACATACCACGCACCCCAAATAAAATACTCCAAAAGCATTATGAGGGATAAACGTACTCTTACCGTATTCTTCATGCTAGTTCTTTGGTTATTTTTTAGTTGCTAAGCAGCGGAGCTATTTGTTCTGCAGAGTTAACACCGGGGGGCAATTCTATCACTTTTAAATTCCGGAAGTGGATTTCCGCCCCTTCCGATTCTAGGCATAAATACCCTTTCTTTTGGGTAGCTTTAGAAATCCCATTTACAAATTTCCCGTTAACCGCCAGTTTTATTACTCCATCTACACAGACCACATCATAGGTATTCCATTCTCCCTTTCCCTTGCATCTATTTTCAAGCGACTTACTTCGTTCCCCTCTGGGATTATCGGGTGTAGTCACTACTCCTCCTACTCCCCATACTTCTCCATGAACATAGGCAATAGGTTGCGGTACTCCGTCTTTGGCATGTATGTTCACCCAATCTAGCTCTAGCATCTGAATCTCTACCCCATCTGGTAAGGGGGAGGATCCTTTGGGGTCTGCACTACTCCACGCAAAGATTCCTGAGTTACCACCTGCTTCCATATGACGCCATTCTACGTGTAAAATAAAGTTTTCGTATTGTTTTTCCGAACGAACCACCCCTAAGGGATGCCCCAAATTCACCAATACCCCGTCATCCCGCACGGTCCAACCCTCTTTTACCGTATTTACATTGATCCATTTTATGGGCGATGCCTCATCCGCCTTCCCTGCGAGCATATTCTCCCAGGTATTTTCACTGCCAAATTCAAACTCGAATGCCTCATGCTGGCCATAGCCAAGGCAGGCAGTCAATACAAGGAACATTATGAATAGAGGCGTACTTCTTTTTCTAGTGGTGTAATTTTTCATGTTTTTATGGTTATTATATTTTTTACAAAAGTCTAGTTGTTTATTTGCGTTTAGTGTGTGTAGAACAACAATACTAATCCTATAAACTACCTCAGGGAAAGCCCGCCTATGGTAGTCGGGTAGGCCCGCCTAAACTATTCGGGCAATCCTCGGAGCACTAAATATCGATTATCGAGTAAAAAAAGGTGATTCAGGAAAATCCCTCCTCACCTTTTTACCTATTGTTCTTATACCATTTTGGTAACCCCAGGAATGGCTATGCCAGGCCCGTCATACTGTAAGTCCCAACTGTATTCCTCGTTCTCGGGACCTAGGGATACCGTCGAGTTCATTGCTTCCTCCCAGGTAATCGTCCTGCCAGAATAGGCCACGTCTCTCGCAAGGATTGCCATTAGGGTGCTATTGGCAGCCATTTCTCCGTCGTTTATCGCGTTTCCTTTACGAATCGACTGAAACAAGGCGTCGTGCTCGCTTTGGTACATATCATTCAATTCGCCTCTATACCTCCACGCATTGTCCCCCCAGATCTCATGTCTATTTCCTTGGTAAAAAGCATTGCCCTGGGTACCGGCAATTTCTACGGAATTTCTAGAGGATCCACCACTCAATTGCCTAGTGGATACATTTCCTTTTAATCCGTTGCCATAATCGAATTCTACAGCAAAGTGATCATAGATATTTCCGTATTTCTTATCTGTTCGCCATTGTCTTCCCCCTACTCCAGTGGCACTCAATGGCATTCTTTCTCCCATGGCCCATGCGATCATATCCGTACTATGAACAAACATTTCCACAATAAAATCCCCACTCAACCAATTGTAATAGTACCAATTGCGCATTTTATACTCCATATCGTTCCACTCTGGTTGGCGTTCTTTATACCACAGTTCGCCACCGTGCCTCGTGGAAGAAATTGATGTGACATCACCAATTTCTCCATTCAGCACTTTTCCAAAGAGGGCTTGTTTTGGCAAATCGTACCTAAAACACAGTCCAGATACGATAGAAAGCTGTTTCGCTTTAGCCATTTTTGCAGCTTTTAACACTTTGCGAATCCCAGGGGCATCTACAGCCACCGGCTTCTCATAAAACACGTGTTTCCCCGCCTCTATAGCGGCACTTAAATGCTTAGGTCTAAAGCCTGGAGGTTCGGCCAGCAGCACTACATCTACACCAGAATCAATTAATTTCTGATAGGCATCAAAACCAATGAACTGCCTGCTTTTGTTCACATCGACACGCTGTGCGTGCGATTTTCTCAACAGTGTTAAGGAGCTAGTCAATCGATCTTCAAAAACGTCTGCCATGGAATGTAAAACCGTATTGGGATCGGCATTCAATGCCTGTTGAGCTGCCCCGGTACCTCTACCGCCACAGCCCACCAAGCCAACCTTCAATACCTTATCCTGTACAAGAAAAGGGTTTGCAAAACCAGCGTTTAGGGTCGCTGCACCAAAAAGTGTAGCGGCCCCCGCCTTTTTTATAAAAGTCCTTCTGTTTGACCCATCTGATAATTTTATATTTTTTTTCATCATACCCTCTACTGTACATACCCAGGATTCTGGGTGATTACATCATTGATATCCATTTCTGCTTGGGGAACTGGCCAGCAGTAATCCCTAGCTTCATTAAAACTCGCTACCGATCCGTAATCCAATATCTTCCATTCTCCGGTAGTTGCATCCTTATAGTGCATCCCTTGTAGGAGTCCGGCCTTTACCTCTCCAATCTTCCATCGGTTAATATCATAGATACGCAAGCCTTCAAAAGCCAATTCTTTTACGCGTTCATCCCGGACAATATCTCTTAGTTCGTCTTGGGTTTTGCCAGCGGTAATGACTGGCATATTCACTGTAGGCCTTTGTCTAATATCGTTGATAGCATCGTACACGGATTGATCTATGTCATTTAGCTCAATTTTAGCCTCCGCATACATTAGTAATACATCGGCATAACGCATCAAAATCATATTGATATCCCCCAGGTTCGGATTTTCAGAAAAGGATTCAAAGTCTATCCACTTCTTTAAATTATACCCATTCAAGGTAGAGAATTCGGTACTACTTACCCTATCTGGAGTAGGACTATCTGGCCAGGAATTATAAGTGCTGTTCCCAATAGGCTGCCCGGTATAAAAAGCAATATAACCCCACCTAGGATCTTTGTTCTCAAAGGGATTATCGGGGTTCACTGGGCCAATGTACTCGTACTTTTCAAAAAGTCCGTTCATAGGCTCTACGCCAGAGCCACCTCCAATAGAACCTGCTGAGTATCCAAAGGCGTTATACGTACTCCCACCCACTGCGTATTGTCGGTCAAAAATAACTTCTTGGGAATTCTGGCCCTCCACATGAAATAATTCCTCATAATCTGGATAGAGCCCATAAATACCCAAATCTATCACTGCTTTTGAAGCATCTCGGGCACTCTCAAAATTATTGTTTCGGATCGCCACGCGCGCTTTTAAAGTCAAAGCGGCCCCATGGGTAGCTCTTCCGATATTATCGGCCGAATAACTCAAGGGCAAGACATTTGCGTTGATGATATCATCTAACTCATCGTAAATAAAGCTTACAATCTCTTCCCTAGAATTAGTAGGTCGTTGATCGTTGATATCAATAACCTCTGTAATCAAGGGAACATTACACCACAAGCTAGAAAGCTGTGTGTAGTAATATGCACGGAGGAATCTGGCTTCGGCTTTTATGCGTGCCAATTTATCTAGATCCCCTTCTTCTACTTTATCAATATTGGCAATTACATCGTTTGCCTTTCTTACCCCTCTGTAATATCGGTTCCAAATACTCGTAATGGTTCCATTAGAGGGATCAATTTCCCCAAAACGAACGTCATTAAAGGTAGGCACGTTAGAATACTTGTGGTAGCCAATATCTGTAATTCCATCTAAGGCCATTACCATTTGCGTCCCATCCAATTCCGCATAAACGGCGTTTACTGCCAATTCTGCATCTCGCACGGAAGTCCAGTAGGCAGTTTCCGAAACGGCACCGGTTGGCTCTATATCTAGACCTTCATCAAACCCCTCACTACAACCCGTAAACACGGCCATCACAGCGAAGAATAGTAAACTTAAAATATAATTATGTCTTTTCATGATTTTATCTTTTTAAAATATGACGTTTAAACCTACACTAATAGTCTTTGTTTGTGGAAAAAACTGACTTCTACCTCTTGGGGTTTCGGGATCAAAGAGTTTTTGAGGTGAAAAAGTAACCAAGTTTTCTCCTGATACATAGACACGTAAATTGTTAAACATTTCCTGATCTACCGTATAGCCCAATTGGAAGTTCTTTAATCGCGCATATTTGGTATCTACCAACCAGAAGTTTGACTTCACAATATTCCAGTTTCCACCAGCGATCACCATGGGCCATGTTCCATTAGGGTTTTTAACAGGGTCGAACGCATTGTCTGCCATCTCCTTAGGAATAAAGTTCTGATACGCAGGCCCTTCAACCAAAGCACCGTCTAAGGTGTGGTGTTTTTTTAACACGCCCTGCCAAAACATAGAAAAGTCAAAGCCCTTGTAGGAAGCGTTAAACCGTACCCCAAACTCGTATCTAGGATCTTCATTGCCAATAATAATCTGATCTCCTCCTGGAGCAAGAGATTGTGAGATTACGCCATCCCCATTGACATCTTTGTAAATGATACTCCCTATTCCCGCATTGGGACTCAATTTCACTGGATACTTATCCAAATCTGCTTGGGTGCGATACAATCCGGGCGAATCTAAACCTCTAAGGGAGTTTATGGAATACCCCTCTTGCCACACTGTAAAGCCATCGTTAAAATAGGGCCCAGCTCCTTTTAGGTCTTCAATCTTATTAATGACATCAGAGAAATTGATGCCCACCGTATAATTAAAGCCTTTATCTTCCTTAAAAGGACTGTAATATGTAAGCCCAAGTTCGTACCCATTATTAGAAACGGCCGCAGCATTTTGTACCGGGGGCTCTACCCCAACAGTACTGGATATTGGTAATTGTAACAGAATATCATCCGTATATTTCCAAAAATACTCCCCTACAAAGGACAATCTATCATTTAGGAAATTGGCATCGAGACCAATATTAGTGATGGTCGTGGTTTCCCATGTAATATCGGGGTTTCCTGCTTGGGTAATGGCGGATCCAGAAACCACGTTGCCCCCAAATTGGTAGCCTCGGTTAAGGTTATAGGTACTTCTAAATTTATGGAGTCCGATATTCTGATTTCCCAGTTGACCCCAAGAAGCCCTTAATTTAAGGTCACTCAACGCCGAGCGATCCATAAAGCTTTCCATAAAAGATTCATTAGAAATACTCCAACCTGCTGATACAGAAGGAAAATACCCATACCGATTCCCATCTCCAAATCTAGAAGATCCATCTATCCGCAAATTCGCTTGCAATAAATAGCGATCATCAAAAGAATAGTTCACCCTTCCAAAAAAGGAACGCAGTCGCCATTCTTCCCTATACCCGCTCATGCTTTGGTTATCTACACTCCCCGCACTTAAATCCCTAAGATCGTTATTAAAGAATCCTTCTCTTTTGGCCGCTACGTTCTTTAATTTGTTGTGAATCTCTTCGTACCCAACTAGCGCGCCAAGATCATGGTTGCCGAAGTTGTTCTTATAATCTAAGAAGAGTCGCTGACTCAATTCCTTTTCTGAAATGTTTGCTTCGGTTAGGCTATTGGTGGCAAACCACCCTGATACCGTTACGGGTTCTCCGGTTAAATAGTTCCTCATTCCAGCGAGACTATTCATAAAGGTAGAAGTCTCTTGGTGATTGTTTTTAAAGGTCACATTTCCTTGAAGGGTAAGGGCATCGGAAATCTTATAATCAAATCCCCCCTGAGCTACCACATCGTTCTTCGTCCTGACGGTTTCTCCTTCGTTGGCCATTGCCGCGGCATTCCACTGACCAGAAATAAGGTCATAGGTCCCATCGGGGTACTCCATCACTACATTTCTATTCATATGAAGGAGTGCCTGCACAATTTGTTGCCCGGCTATTCCAGAGGAATTTATAGCGTGTCCGGGTCCCGTAAAGTACCCGTTCCTATACATCAACCCCACCTTAAAGGTAAGTTTATCATTGGCGTATAAATCGGCATTTATCAGGGCACTTGTTCGCTTATTATTGAAGTTTTTGATGATACCATCTGTGTCGTTATAATTTATGGAGGTAAATATTTTTCCTATATCCCCACCGCTAGAGATGGAAAAGTTATGTTGATGCATAAGGGCATCATCATTAAATATTCCCTTTTCCCAATTGGCCCATGGAAATTCTAGGGGGTTAGTACCTGCCACTACATTAGAAATATACTCTTCCGAATAGGTAGGAGACCCCCCAGCATTCACCTGGGCATCATTTTCTAACCGCATCCACGCTTCGTCACTCGGTTTTTCGGGAAAGAGACTAGGATTTTGCACCCCCACCAAGGTATTATAGGAAAGGATAGTTCCCGTACTTGCACCCCGTTTGGTAGTTACTAAGATTACTCCGTTTGCTGCTCTCGACCCATAAATAGCTGCTGATGCCGCATCTTTAAGGACAGAAATAGATTCTATATTCTGTGGTTCTACTGTACCTAGGGACTGCTCTATCCCATCTACCAAAACTAAGGGATTGGCATTGTTTAGGGTACCCACCCCTCTAATCCGTATTTTAACATCCTCTACGCCTGGTGCACCTCCGGAGTTAAACACTGTAAGACCGGGCACCTCACCCTGCAATGCGTTGGCAGTATTCGTTACCGGTCTTTGGGTGAGCTGATCGGTTGGAACGGTACTAATAGCGCCCGTAATATTTTTCCTAGATTGGGTTCCATATCCCACTATCACTACCTCGTCTAATCCAGAAGCACTCTCTTCTAATTGCACGTTAATGGTAGATTCCCCATTAATGGCTATTTCCGTGGTAGCAAAACCAATATAAGAAACCACCAAAATGGCGTCCTCACTTGCCACTGAAATAGAAAAATTCCCATCAAAATCGGCCGTAACTCCATTAGTAGTCCCTTTCTCTACTATATTAGCGCCTGGCAAGGGCAAATTATTCCCATCGGAAACTGTTCCAGTTACTGAAAACTGCAGGGTTCTTGTTGCAGTAGTTTGGATTTCTGATGGAGGCACAGCTAAAGGGTTGTGTGCCGTTTTATTTAAGATTATTTGTTGGTTTAATACTTCATAATCCAAATCGATATGGTTAAATATCTGAGATAGAATAGCATGTATATTTTCCTTTTCTACCCTTATGGAGACTTTTCTAGTTAGGTCTACCTGCTTCCTATTTACTAAAAATTTAAAGTCCGATAGGGCTTCTATCTGATTAATAACAGTTTCAACAGTTGCGTTCCTAAGGTTTAAGGAAATCTCTTTGTTTTGTGAATACGTATTTGCCTGAAGCTGAAATAGGGTAATAGTGGTTAGCAATAGCATGAGTGGTGTTTTCATGCATCGCTTATAAGGGAAACAAAATGCATCCCTTAGCTTAAAAAGCTTTCTCATAATTTAGAAGTGTTAATTGGTTCTTATTAGGTTTAATTAGTATAGGTTAACCAGGAGGTAGAATTCGCATCCAATCGCTCCCTTTCCATAAAAAACTTGCTATTAAAGTTTTAAGTGTTTATTTCATATATATTTAATTTAGGTTGAACAATTATTGAATAAATATTTCATTATTTTCTATTCGATATTCAAAAGCATAGCCTTTACTAAACGACCTAAGCACCTCCTCGATGGTTTCTATATCGAAGGAGGCATCAAACAATTGTTCGTCCAGTAGTAGATTATTATTGGTGATAGATACATTATAGTGTCGTTCCAACGCAGGACGAATCTCTTTAAAGGAGGTATTCCTAAAAACCAATCTCCCTAGGGTCCAAGCGGTATAGAGGCTGGTATCCACCTTTTCAACGGATATTTCATTTTCTGTTTTAAGCCACTCCCCTTTCATACCGGCAGTCAATTTTGTAGGGGCTAAAGCAACTTCGGAACCCTTCTTAATTTGGAGGGAAACGGCCCCTTCCACCAATACTGTTTTTATACGATTGTCCTCCGGGTAATGGGAAACGTTAAATGTTGTTCCCAATACTGCTATCTCCATTCCCTTAGTGGTCACTATAAAGGGATGTCTCGCATCCGAAGCAACCTCAAAGAAGGCCTCTCCGCTTAAAAAGACGGTCCGTTTCTCCCCTGGTAAAAAGGCCACAGGGTACCTAAGGGAAGTACCCGAATTTAAGGTAACTTCAGTCCCATCCGAGAGCACCAGGCTAAACTGTTTTCCATAAGGGACAGACAGGGTATTGTAAGCCAACACCTTACTATCAAGGGTTCGTGTGTAAACTAATTTTGAATTCTTTTGGGTGCCTATCGTATTTCCCTCAGAATCCCTAACAGTTTTAGTATCTAAAGCCCCTAGTGTTTCAATTTGACCGTTGTCTAAGGTTATGGTGATTTCGCCCGACTTAGGTTGGGGGGGCGACTTCAAAATCAACCCACTTTGTAGGGCCCAGCCAAAACTTAGGATTAATAGTATGGCAGCGGTAAAAACCGCAATAGACAACCTCGATTTTCTCTTTTTATCTCGTTGTATTCTCTGTAAGAGCAACTTTTTAATCCTTCTCTTATTGGGTTTCCCAACTGAAGTGGTAATATCTAAATGTAATTGCACATAGGTATCAAATACCTCCTTATTGCCTTCTTTAAGAATCCAGTCAGACAACCTATCTAACTCCTCTGCCGTAGCCACATTTGCCAAATACCTAAAAATCAGGTGTTCCATTTCTGAACGATCCATATAGTATCTTTTATAATACAGACAAGGCCGTTTTGGAATACCCTAACTTTTTATCGAATTATTTTTTATATTGAGACAGAATAACACCAACTAATATTAATAAACCAGTACCTCTTCATGAAAAACCACGAAGACAAACTCCTTGTTTCCCGACTTAAAAATGGTGAAGAAGCAGCCTATATCGCCTTAGTAAATCGCTATAGTCAACAGTTATTTGTCTACGCCCTTGGTCTATCCAAAGACCATGCGCAAGCCCAAGACATTATCCAAAATGTGTTTTTAAAAGCTTGGGAACAACGCAAGAATATGGAGATACACACTTCCTTAAAAAACTTTTTGTACCGATTCGTTTACAATGAATTCATCAACCAGTACAAAAGAAAAAGGTCCACCAAAATTTTAGAGGAAACGTATTTCAGGAGTTTGGAGAAAGCGGTACTCGCTCAGAACGAGCCTTCGCATCAAGAAATCATCCAGAAAATCTCCAATGAAATAGCCTCATTGCCCCCGAAATGTCAACAAGTATTTACCCTCAGCATGCGGGAAGGACTCACCAATCGAGAAATTGCGGAATACCTCAACATATCTATAAAAACAGTAGAAGCACAGATTACAAAAGCCTATAAGATTCTTAGAGAAAAAGTAGGTAAAGAGCAACAATTGGTCTTTACCCTTATTTTTGGTGAAAAACTGCCTAATTCTGTAGGTAAGCCCTCAAAAGGTGTATCGCTATTCTATTAAAACGAGGTATTCTCTCCTTCAATTGCCACTGCCCTAATGTCCCAGACTATCAATTACCACCACCTTCAGGTTATGGTTAAATAGGGGTCGTATAAGTGAATGGCTTTCGCCCCCCCTTTCCATCAACCTTCAAAAAATCAACTACAATTTCCATTCCATCCCTCCCAAACTACACCCCACCCTTGGGATTTGAAATAAATTTCACATTCTCTCTTTCAAGCCCTATTTTTGTAAATAATCTAATAAAATTAAATTCCAACAATGGGCGAAAGCTTAAAGAACCTAGTTTCCGATTTTCTTATAGGCATAGGAATGAGCGAGAACACGGCCTCCTATATCAATCTCTTCCTACTATTATTTATACTTCTGGTGGTAGTAGCTACCCTCGATTATATTATATGGAAGGTTCTTAGGAATTTTTCGGTCCGACTCGCTAGACGTTCAAGGACCAATTTTGATAATTATCTGGTTGCGCATAAGGTGCCGCGCTACCTCGCTAGAGTCATTCCGCTAATTTTATTGTTGAATTTTGTACCCCTTATTTTTTCGGATTTCCCATTTTGGGAAAGCATCCTGGAAAAAATACTTGAGGTTTGCGTGGTGGTACTCACCCTATTAATTGTAAAAAGCTTCCTAAGAAGCCTTAGTGACCACTTAAAGTCGACCTCAAGATTTAAGGACAAGCCTATAGACAGTTATATCCAGGTCTTTATGATTATTGTTTGGATCATAGGCCTGCTCACCATATTTGCAGTCTTTACGGACGCTTCTACGGTCTGGAAATTCTTCACCGCCTTGGGGGCTGCTTCTGCCGTTATCCTTTTAATTTTTAAGGATTCTATTATGGGCTTTGTGGCCAGTATTCAGGTCAGCATTAACGATATGGTCCGTATTGGGGATTGGATTACCTTTCAAAAGTACGGTGCCGATGGGGATGTAATAGAAATTACCCTGGCTACTGTAAAGGTGCAGAACTTTGATAAGACCATTACTACCATTCCTACCTATGCGCTGATATCGGATTCCTTCAAAAACTGGCGGGGAATGCAAACCTCAGGAGGCCGACGTATAAAAAGGTCCCTATCCATTTGTCAAAAAAGTATCCGCTTTCTTACGGATAAGGATGTGGAGGAATTGAGAAACATACAGCTATTAGCCCCTTATTTAGAGAGTAGGGAAAAGGAAATTGTGGAATTCAACCAAAAACATAAGATTAACCGAGAGGTTCCTATCAACGGTAGAAACATGACCAACTTTGGGGTATTTAGAAAGTATACCATGGAGTATTTACAGAACCATCCCGGTATTAATCAACAAATGACCCTCATGGTCCGCCAATTGAGTCCCACACCCCAAGGTATTCCCTTGGAAATCTACGCCTTTAGCGCCGACAAAAGGTGGGCAAATTACGAAAACGTGATGTCCGATATATTTGACCATCTCTTAGCTTCCATTCCCTATTTTGACCTCAAAATCTTTGAATACCCCACCACCTATAGTGGCGTCCCTCATGCGGAGCAAGTGGAGATGGAATAGTATTGAGTAGTTAGTCTTGAGTACTGAGATGGGTCCAGTAATCAGTAAACGGTAGTCAGTAATCGGTTATTAGTGGTTTTCTGGATAAAGTTAGCAGTTGCAGTAGGCAGTTTTTTCAATTAACAGTAAACAATTAGCAATAAACAATTGTGTACGTCCTTAATATAGGTTGACCACTACCAGGGGAAAAAATCGAAAGCTCCTCCCTAATGCTTCGGCTACGCTCAGCACGAGTAAAAGGGAGGTGGTTTGCCTGAAAGTGCAAAGCGGAGGGATCTTTTATAGTATTGAGTACAAAGTATTGAGTAGTTAGTATGGAGTATTGAGATTGGTTCAGTAGCCAGTAAACGGTAAACAGTAGCCAGTGGCTTTTCTGTTGAACGTCCCTAATATAGGTTGCCCACTTAAAAGTGGTTAATACCGGGGTTATCGGACTGCCATATTCTCAGATTAGTTGATTTACAAATTGAAACTATTAGTCAGTTCGAACGAGCGATAGTGAGGAGAACTCACACAAGAAGCTAAAAGGAACCGTCCTACAATGAAAATTTATAATTTAACCAACATCTAACTAATTTTCAAATTAGCTCATTTCTTGAACCTCCTTATTTGTTTGGTCGAGCACCAACCTAAAGAACCATTCTGTTGTGCAGTCGAGAACTTCTTTATAAACGATTTATAGCAGAAAAAGTCTTACCCCTACCCTAAAAGGTGGACTTTCTCGCAACTTCTCAAAAACCTCAAAAATATTACTGAATAGCCCTGTGATTTATCACGGGAATCAAAATTGAATCAGAATTACGGCTTTAGCCAAATCTTAACGGCTCTAGCTGTGCTTTCGCTAGTACAAAGTATTTAGTAATGAGATGGGTCCAGTAATCAGTAAACGGTAATCAGTAGGCAGGGATTTTAGGGAACAATAATATTTTGTCTGGTCGAGCACCAACCTAAAGAACCATTCTGTCGGGCAGTCGAGAACTTCTTTATAAACGATTTATAGCAGAAAAAGTCTTACCCCTACCCTAAAGGGTGGACTTTTTCTCAACTTCTCAAAAACCTCAAAAATATTATTGAATAGCCCCGTGATTTATCACAGGGATTAATAGCAATTTAGCAAAACGGCTTTAGCCAAATCCTGAAAGCTACAGTTGTAGAAGTAAAGCAAATTTGTATCGAGAAGCAGGTGCAGATATTACCCCCTAAAAGATTCTAACCAATTGTTAAGCACTCCAAACA
>NZ_VVIN01000064.1:0-17643 GCF_008711145.1 Arenibacter lacus | reverse complement strand
GGATCACTACAGATAAGGGGCCAAAATACACCAGCTGCCTCCAGGTATAACCCATGCCCTGGCCTTAATACTTCAGGGATGCCGTTCCCGCCTTTATCAACCATAACTTGCCTTAAATTGAACTGCCTACTGAAGACTACTGATTACCGATTTCTGTTTACTGATGACTGTAGTAGCTTGTGACTTTTTTTTGACTTCTTTTCTAGGAACTCAATAGGTGCTAGAAAGATATAGGAGTAAAGAAACAATAAGGAGGAAAGAAAGTTACTAGGGAAATACTAAAAGGGCCCTTATTAAATTCACAAGAGCCCATTCGGCTATTATTTGCTTACAATAATAAATCTGCTACTTCCAGCCAATTGTTTGCACGTTCATAACCTGTAGTGTGCACGTTATGGGGAGAAGTAAATAAAATTTTGCGTCCCTCAAAGGAAGCAAGGTTGTAAGAACGGTCATCAATAAGAATATCCCCTCTTAAAATGTGTTTGTGACCACAAAGGATTCTGTTTTTCCAATGGATAAATGGAAAGTGTTCATCTAACCAATCGCTTTTTTCCCTTAGGGAATTTGGAAACTCCATAGCCGCCGATGCTACATACAGATCGTATTTTTTAGACAATTGTTTTAATATTTCCTGACTGTCCTTAATAGGTTTTAACGCTCTAAAGAATCCATCGGTACGAGCGTGGTTTTTAACCACATGCTTTCTTTCTTCAGGAACGGATTGCCATACTTCCTTTCCTAAACAGTGATCTACATGAAGGCTTTCATTATATCTCTTATTGTAAAGTTTAATGTGTTCGTTATAGGTATCCGCAAATACCTCGTCCATATCCACAAAAAGTATCTTCATTTTAAATGATTAAATTAATAGCGAAAATAACGAATTTAGGGTTAAGGAGGGTACTTTATAGTTTCTAGACTATATTGGTGTCTGATGGTATTTAAATGATAACCGATATGGGGTCTGTATTCTAGTTATTTATCTTTGTTACCTATAAAAGTGGCCTTATTTTATTAGTTTCCTTGTATTAAGTTAGCTTAGAGTGAATAGAATACTAGAAACGCATTTGGAACTATTCATATTTCCCAGAATTTCCATTTATAAATAAAAAGAGGGTTATATTTTGGTACTGTGCTTTGTTTTCATCCTAGTCGTAGTTATTTCTCACCTTAAATAGTTCATAAATTTCTATGAAAGTTTTATTGATACCAGACAAGTTTAAGGGCTCTTTAACCGCAAGGCAGGTGGTGGGGGCCTTCTCTTATGGAATACGCAGATTTAACACTAAATCTACCATATTTAAGGTATTCGCTTCTGATGGGGGCGATGGTTTTTTGGATGCCATAGAGCATTATATTTCCGTGGAGAGGGTAGAAGTAGATACCATAGATCCCCTTGGGAGACCCTTAAAGTCCTATTATTTAATCGATAAAAAGAATGATACCGCGTATATAGAATTGGCCAAAGCTTCTGGCTTGGAACTTCTTTCCCAGTCCGAATTAAAAATTATGGAAGCCTCTACCCTGGGATCTGGAATTCAGATTATGGATGCCATTAACAACGGGGCCAAAAACCTTGTGGTGGGTTTGGGCGGAAGTGCTACCAATGATGGTGGCATTGGTATTGCTCATGCTCTGGGGTTCCGTTTTCTCGATAATAAAGGAAATGAACTGGAGCCTAAGGGAAAAAACTTAATCCATATTGCCCAGATAGTTAAAATGGATGGCTCCCTTTGGCATAACAAGGCTTTTATGGCGGTGAATGATGTTAGCAATCCGTTGGTTGGCCAGGAAGGAGCGTCAACTATATACGGCCCGCAAAAAGGAGCTAATAGGGAGCAGGTGCAGGCCTTGGACGAAGGGCTGAGGAATTTAGCAGAACGAGCTAAGGAAACATTGGGTAGAGACTATGCACTTCTGCCAGGGACAGGTGCTGCTGGGGGAGCGGCCTTTGGTCTAAAATCTTTTTTTAATGCCGATTTTGTAAGTGGGGTTGACTTTATTTTTCAATTGGCGGAACTCCCAGAAATCTTTAAAAATAACCGTATTGATTACATTATAACAGGAGAGGGGAAGATAGATGCACAAACACTTCAAGGGAAATTGATAAAAGGAGTGATGGAACTCGGAAGAAAATATCAAGTTCCAGTAATCGCAGTCTGTGGAAAACTAGAAGTTGATTCCCAAGAGATGAAACAACATGGATTGTTGGAGGTATTGGAAATTGGGAAAGACGCAAGCTCCCTGCAATATAGCATGGACAATGCAGCAGAATTAATAGAAAACGCCATTTATAATTACTTTGAGAATTTAAGGCGTTAGTAATATTGATCTATGTAAGAGCGTTTATAATAGAGGAGCATGTTGGATGCTCGTTATTCCTTTTTTCCCTTATTAAATAATGCATCCATGATTGTTTTAATTCCATAGAAGCCCAGACTAATGGCACCAATGGCCAATATGAGGCCTACTATCAATACGGGCCAGTATAAGGGGTGTCCCTCGTTTTTAAAAGCTTGGTAGATTACTACGGGAGCGGTAAACATTAGTAATACGGTATAGGCTAAATATTTTATTCCTTTCACCAAAATATCTTTATTGGTTCTCATGCGTATGTGTTTAAATTTTATAAAGTCAACCTAGTTTACATCCTATTTATTAATAACTATGGTCTTGGAGAAGGTTTGGCACACTGCAAAGTATCCCAATGCAAAACCGTCGGTAATTGGCATACTGCTATTCAATTGGTCCATTTTATCCATATTAACTATATTCCCCCTAACGGTGGTAGCGGGAGTACTAAAGGGACCGGTATCTGAGCCGCTTTGATGTATCAGCTGATTCATATAATTGAAAAAATCTTCATCGATTCCTAATAAACTAATGTTCAGTTCTTCTTGATCCTGTAAACGTTTGTCATAAAAGTAAGAGAACTCAAAATGTTGTCCCTGATAAAATTCATCTTCGGTTACGAGATACTCCCCAAAATTAAAGTCGAATAGATAGAAATCATTTCTTTCTCCGTTGTCTGTAAAATTAATCAAAACTTCGGTCTCATCCTCCCCAAAAAGAGTTCCCATTCCCTGTCTAAGCGAATCTATTGGTACTGCTGGAACAAACTGGGTACGTCCCAAATAACGTTCCCCCTTGTGATTTAGTTGTAGCTCCAAGTCCCCATTGAGAAGGAACTCGGTCTCCCATTCGTTTTCATAAACTCCTGATCCTTCCGGATTTTCGGATAATTCTATAAAACTGTTTTTTGTGGTGTTTAAAATTCTAACTTGGGATAATTTTGCCGGTTGTACCGTATCATAAAAAGAACTACTTAGAGTGGCTTTGATCCGTACTGGTGTTTTAGGTTGATTTATATTGTTAATTCTAAGCACAGCATCTATTACCAACCTGGGATCTTCCGATGGAAGCGTTACCTCAATTACGTCTTCACAGCCAATCAACAACAAAATAAAAATGGAAAATAAGAGTCGTTTCATCGCATTAGAATTTAAAATTGTAGGTTACCGCAGGAACCACCCCAAAGATAGAGGTTCTTACGGCTTCGTTGGCTCCGGTATCAGAATTCCTGGAAAAGCTTATAGAAGCCGCATTTTTTCTATTGTAGAGGTTATAGATGCTAAAAACCCATTCGGATTTTAATTTTCGTTGTTTATTCTTCCTTGGAGATAGTGTGGCCGAAACATCCACCCTGTGATAGGCAGGGAGACGCTCCCTGTTTCTAGGTCCGTAGTAGGGCACGGTTAGATCCTGAAATTGATATTGCCCTATGGGATAATTGGTGGGTTGGCCTGTCTGGTACACAAAGTTGCTATTAAAGCTCCAGGTATCGTTTAATTGAAAATTGGTGTATATGGAGATATCATGGGTTTTGTCATAGGGAGTGCTGTACCATAGTCCATCGTTAATGCCAGTTTCTATAGAAGATCTTCCAGGGGTACGCTGCTCGGATTTAGACAAAGTGTATGCTAACCAACCTTGCCATCTACCTTGATTTTTTTTAGCCAGAATTTCCAACCCATAGGCCCTAGCCTCCCCATTTAGGATGACCTGTTCTATGGCGTCGTTTGCAATGAGGTTGGCACCGTCAATATAATCTATTCTGTTCTTTATCTTTTTATGGAATAGCTCTGTCTCTAGGGAGTAATTACCCTTGTTTATATTTTTAAAATAACCCACCGCAAATTGATCTAGTAGTTGTGGTTTTACAAAGGGGCCACTAGGGGTCCATACATCTAGGGGAGTGGGGGAGTTGGTGTTAGAGAGTAAGTGTAGGTATTGTGCCAACCTAGTATAACTCGCCTTTACGGAATTATCATCATTAAAAATATAGGATAGTGCCAGTCTTGGTTCCCAATTGGAAAATGAGGCCAATTTTTCGCTTCGCTTTGGATAGCGTACAGAAACCGGTTCTGCCGACTTATACAAGTGTAATTCAGAATCATAAATAACGGGATTGTTATTCTCGTACTCATTTAATTCCTCTTGCCCCAATCGGGTAAAATTACTGAACCTTAGCCCGTATTGTAAGCTTAAATTCTGCGATAATTCTTGTTCAATATCCACATAGAAGGCTAATTCATTGGCATATTTCTGAATTAATTGATCTTCTACGATACCTGAGGAAGGTCTGTTTGGAGCTATTTTTCCTGGATTGAATGTATAATAGATATTATTTAAACCATAATTTATCTGTAGGCTATTGCTTAGATAATGCTTAAAATCGTACTTTAAATTCAAATTTTGAATACCGGAGTTCCATTCAAACCCAACAAAATCTAGTTCTAGTCCGTAGTAGTAATCGGAATAGATTAGGGAGAGGTTAGAGAATAGTTGGTCAGTAAATAAATGGTTCCACCTAAAATTCATTACGGCATTACCGTAGGTATTTACAAAGCTATCGCTAATTCTAAACACATCCCTTCCAAAGTACCCGGATAAATAAATATTGTTCTTGTCATTTATCCTAAAGTTTAATTTAGTATTGAGATCATAAAAGTAAGCCGAATTGTCCACCTCAAATAGGGGAAGAAATAAATGGGCGTAGGAAGCCCTGCCTCCTACAAGAAAAGCTGCCCGATCTTTAATGATAGGCCCTTCGACTAACAACCTACTGGCAACGGCCCCTATGCCGCCATTTACCATTACCTCTTTACTATTGCCCTCTTTTTGAAAAATTTCTAGGACAGAAGAGACCCTGCCGCCATATCTAGACGGAATTCCACCTTTAAACAGCTTAAGATCCTTAATGGCATCTGGATTAAAAACAGAGAAAAAACCAAAAAGATGGGACGAATTAAAAATGGTAGCTTCGTCTAGGAGAATTAAATTTTGGTCTACCGAACCTCCGCGAACATTAAATCCTGAAGAACCTTCACCTGCATTGGTAACCCCTGGTAATAGTAAGATGGACTTAATAATGTCCGCTTCCCCTAAGATTACGGGGATGTCCCTAATGGTTTCCACGGACAGTGAATTCACACTCATCTGCGGTTTTCGTATGTTCAGTTTTTCAACATCCTCTGTAACTACCACTTCTTCTAATTGTTCTGCCGCCTCCCTTAATTGAAAGTTTAATCGCTTGTTTTCTGATGTTAGATCTACAGTGCTAACAATCTCCTCATAACCTAAATAACTAAGCCTTATTTCATAGCTGCCCTTTGGAAGCGTAATAGAATAAAAACCATACTCATTGGTAACCACGCCCTTTCCTAAGGAGGGAACGGAAAGGGTTACACCAATTAATGTTTCATTGCTGGATGCTTCAGTAACCGTACCGCTGAGGGTATAACGATTCTGGGAGTAAATACACATTGAAAATAGTAGGAATATGAAGAATGGGGCCCGATGGTTTATCCGCATTAGTTTGGTGGTCTGTTATGTGTTTTTAACCTGCTACTGGCATAAAGCTACGCAATAGTTAAAACAAAAAGACCTTTTCATAGATTGAAAAGGTCTTTAATTCCAGCTTGAGGAAATCTTAAATAGTATCCAAAATACTATTGAGTTTTTGGCTAGGCCTCATGGCTTTACTGATAAGATCTGTCTCTGGCATATAATAACCACCAATTTCCATAGCAGTTCCCTGGGCTTTGTTTAACTCTTCTACTATTTCATTTTCGCTGGCAGCTAACTGCTCTGCGATTGGTGTAAAGTGTGCTTTTAGCTCTTGGTCTTTATTTTGCTCTGCCAAGGCTTGGGCCCAATATAAGGCTAGATAGAAATGGCTACCTCTGTTGTCTAATTCAAATACCTTTCTAGAAGGAGATTTGTCATTAATCAAGAATTGCTCCGTAGCAGCGTCTAAGGTTTCTGCCAACACCAATGCCTTTGGATTATCGTTTTTCTCTCCTAAGTACTCCAAAGAAACACCCAGGGCTAAAAATTCTCCTAAAGAGTCCCATCTTAGGTGTCCTTCATGTAAAAATTGTTCTACGTGCTTCGGAGCAGATCCACCTGCACCTGTTTCAAAAAGCCCTCCTCCGTTCATAAGAGGAACTATGGACAACATTTTAGCACTGGTACCCAATTCCAAGATGGGGAAAAGGTCTGTTAAATAGTCACGCAAAACATTTCCAGTAACCGAGATAGTATCCTGTCCAGCTTTTAAACGCTTTAAAGTATATATAGTAGCGTTTTTAGGACTCATTATCTGTAGATCTAACCCTTCTGTATCGTGATCCTTTAAATATAGGTTCACCTTTTTGATTAATTCCGCATCATGGGCACGGTTTTCATCCAACCAAAATATAGCAGGTACCTTTGTGGCTCTTGCACGGGAAACGGCTAGCTTTACCCAGTCTTGGATAGGAGCATCCTTCACCTGGCACATTCTCCATATGTCACCTTCCTCAACTTCGTGTTGGATAAGGGTTTCACCAGAATTAACGTCCACCACGGCTACCGTACCCTTGGCGTCAATTTCAAAGGTTTTATCGTGGGAACCGTATTCCTCAGCTTTTTGCGCCATAAGTCCCACGTTAGGAACCGTCCCCATAGTAGTAGGGTCAAATGCCCCGTGTTCTTTACAAAAGTTTATGGTCTCAGTATAAATGCTGGCATAACTACTGTCTGGGATTACTGCTTTGGCATCTTGTGCATTTCCTTGAGCGTTCCACATCTTACCAGAATTTCTGATCATGGCAGGCATAGAGGCATCAATAATAACATCGCTGGGGACGTGAAGGTTGGTAATTCCTTTATCAGAATTTACCATGGCCAAATCCGGTCCATTTTCAATGGCCGCTTTAATGTCTTTTTCTATTTCCGTACGCTTAGCTTCCGGTAGCTCCTGTATTTTGCTGAATAAGCTTTCCAGGCCATCATTAGCGTTGACTCCCAAAGAGCTTAAGGTAGCTGCATGTTTGTTAAATACCTCCTCAAAGTAGGCCTTAACAGCGTGACCAAAAATAATGGGGTCGGACACCTTCATCATGGTTGCTTTCATATGCAATGAAAACAATACGCCTTGGTCCTTGGCATCCTTAATTTGTTCTTTAAGGAAGTTTAGCAATGCTTTTTTGCTTAGTACGGTGGCGTCTATGATCTCACCCTTCAACAACGGAAAACCTTTTTTCAAAGTTGTTTTGGTTCCGTCTGTAGAGGTGTGAACTATTGCTACCTCAGTGGCTTCTGTAAGGGTTAGGGATTTTTCGTTAGATTTAAAATCTCCGTGGTCCATGGTAGCAACATGGGCTTTGGAATCGGAGCTCCATGCTCCCATAGAATGTGGATTCTTTTTTGCGTAATTTTTAACGGCACGTGGCGCCCTTCTGTCGGAGTTGCCTTCCCTTAGAACTGGGTTTACAGCACTACCTTTTATTTTGTCGTATCTTGCCTGTATATCCTTTTCCTCATCATTGGATGGTGTGTCTGGATAGTTGGGTAGTTTATAGCCCTTAGCCTGTAACTCGGCAATGGCCTCTTTCAATTGAGGAATAGAGGCACTGATATTTGGAAGCTTTATAATATTGGTGTTGGGCAATTTTGCCAATTTCCCCAATTCTACCAAATCGTCCGAAATCTGTTGATCTTTCTCCAAGTAGTCTGGGAAGGTAGCAATAATCCTTCCAGCAAGGGAAATATCCTTTAAGTCAACTTCTATCCCGGCTGTTTTTGTAAATGCCTTAACTATGGGGAGAAGGGATTGAGTTGCTAATGCAGGGGCTTCGTCTGTTTTGGTATATAAAATTTTTGGCATTTTTAGTTATATTTTTATGTTTAAGCGGAGCAAATATACGATTTTAAAAATGCCAAATAAACTGCTAGAGCCATAATTGGGATTTATGTGGGGAATAAGCGAAAAATTATAAATCCTTCATTATTAAGGTGCATTAAATATAATTTTACAAGATTACAACGATTCAAATATCCAATTTAAGGTGGTGAGTCTAAAATTAGGAGTACGCCGCATGAGAACTTCTCAGTGACCTTGGAGATTAAGATTCAAATAGATACCACTGGCTTGGAAATAAAAGGCTAATTGGATTGTTGAATAACACGGATAGATAGAAAATAATAAAAGCCATATCATTGTAGAATCTACCTTGACATGGCTTTCTAGAAACAGTTTACAAACCTCTTGTTCTGTAATTTTACAAAACGGCAACCATTGATTGCATTTGCGTGGCTGTTTCAACGTTTGAAACACTTTTTTCCATTGAAAAAATCATAGGAACAGCGGTATTTCTCCCATTGTTTAAATAGTTGTTGGTGTGACGGAACAACCTAATTGTAACCATTACTACCTTCAAAGATTTACAAATCCTGAACCCTAATAAAGTAACTTCAGAACTCGGTTTCATATTGTGGTATTGCTACCATTAAACTGAAACAAACAAATGGATAAAGAACGTAAACTTTATATAGCCTTTACCTTTAAAATTCACTAAAGGCTACGATTAAAGATACTACTTTATTGCTTAAAAAACAATTTTTTAAGCAAGTTTAATAATAATTATAAGCGTATTATCAAGACCCTATTTTAACGGTAGATCAAAAAAAAGCGTCCATATAATATATGAACGCTTTTTGTGTATCGGGAAAAAAATGTATTAAGAACGAATTTCCTTAATTCTAGCTTTTCTTCCAGTAAGCTCTCTAAAGTAGAAGATACGTGCTCTACGTACTTTACCTCTTTTGTTTACTTCAATCTTTTGCAATGCAGGCATATGTACAGGGAAGATACGCTCTACACCAATGGTACCGGACATTTTACGAATCGTAAATGTTTCGGTTGCCCCAGATCCTCTTCGTTGTATAACAACTCCTCTAAAAAACTGGGTTCTTGTTTTCTCACCTTCCTTAATTTCAAAGTACACAGTAATTGTGTCACCTGCTGAAAATTTTGGGAAATCTTTTTTCGGAACAAATTCGTTTTCTACAAATTTTACTAACTCTTCCATGGTATATAATTATCAGTTACTTAAGTCAACTTTCACGATTATCGTCAGAGGTTGAATTAATGGAGTGCAAAAATAGTTGAATATTTATAATTTACAAGGGAAAATTCCTTTTTTATCAGGGATTTCTGATTTTTGTTCCGCCTGTAAATGAGTGACTTTGGTTGATGGGGAGAATTAATCAATTTTGTCCTTATAAAATTGGCTTCCGTATGCACCTAGTGGTCCAATAAATCGGGTCTTAGTTTCTTGGTCCTGTCATAGGCCTGATCTTCTCGCCATTTTTCAATTTTAGGGAAATTACCGCTCGTTAACACCTCTGGTACGGTATGCCCTTTGTAATCTGCAGGCCTGGTATACACGGGTGGGGCTAATAAGTTGTCTTGAAAAGTATCCGTAAGGGCAGAGGTCTCATCGGATATGACACCTGGTATGAGTCGTATGATAGAGTCGCATAGCACTGCGGCCCCTAATTCGCCACCAGATAGAACATAATCACCTATAGATATTTCCCTAGTGATAAATAAATCCCGTACACGTTGATCTACCCCTTTATAATGTCCACAAAGAATAATAATGTTTTTGAGGAGGGATAAACTATTGGCAGTTTTTTGGTTTAAAGTAGCACCATCTGGAGTCATATAAATAACCTCATCGTAATCTCGTTCACTTTTTAAGGCCGATATGCATTTGTCTATGGGTTCTATCATCAACACCATTCCTGCGCCACCTCCATATTGATAATCGTCTACTTGATTATAACTTTTATCGGTGTAGTCCCTCAGATTATGTACGTGGACTTCCACTATTTTTTTATCTATTGCCCTTTTTAGGATGGATGCACCAAACGGACTTGTAAGGAGGTCCGGAACCACGGTAATAATATCTATTCGCATAACTGAAGGTAATTTCTTTTGGAGCCAATTAAATACAACGCTGTAAAAGTAGTTAAAACCGTTGGATTATATTCCCAAATTAACTTTTGGTAGAAAGCGGCAGAGCTAAGGTTATTTAATGAAGCCAAAGCATCCCGAGCATGCTTATGGATATGAATAGGAAATTATTGTAGAAGGGTCGATGATGGCAATAAAAAAAAGCTCCGGAGAGGAGCTTTTTTTATTATGATTTCTTGTATTTGTTAATTTCGTCTTGGAGCTGTCTGCTGATTTTTTGTTCGCGTTCTAGTGCTCGTCTTCTATGGTCTTCGTATTCTTTCTCTACTTCAGAAAGCGATTGCTTAGCTTCCTGGGTAAGGATATTACTGTTTCTAAATTTGTAGATAAAGAACAGTAGCAATAACAACAAACTTCCAATAATAGTCCAAAGAATGGCATTATAGGTACCTTTAGAAGTGTTAAAGCCCAAGAAAGACATATTGTCTTTTTCTTCGGTTACAGCGGCTAGGTTATTGGTGGTTTCCTCCAGCTGCTTATTTAGGGACTCAATGGTTTCCTCATGGCTAGCAATGGTAGTGCGAAGTTGTGCCGCACGCTCATTGAATTCGTTGATGGAGTCTGATACATTCTTTCTCAGTTTATTGAGATTTACCTCCTTCACCACTCTATATCTAATGCCCTCTGCCCGGTAAGGTCCTGATTTTGTAGTGAGATACTCAAACTGGGAACTAATGGGGCCGCCGTCTAAGGAAAGTACCTCCTGTTCCTCACCGTCCTGGGCAAGGCTTAGGTTACATGACCATAGGGCCAATACAACAACTAGTATTCTATAAAGTTTCATTAAAATAATTCTTAGTGTTATTAATCCATCCGAGACGGCAAAAATACTTTAATAATCCCAATTATTAAAAAAACAAGATACAATTATAAGTATTACCCCCCCTAATGTACCTGTTGATTCTCTTCCAAAGCCCTAGGTTTACTCTCTTTAATAGTAGGTGTACCTCCTTACTTTTGCAAAATACTTGGCAAGCCGAATCACTTGGTGTGCATATCCAAATTCATTATCGTACCAGATATAAAGAACTAAGTTTTTTCCATCCTCCGAGACAATGGTTGCAGTACTATCATAAATGGCAGGAGCAGAGGTGCCTACTATATCTGTAGATACCAATTCGTTGCTAAGGGAGTATTTAATCTGTTCTACCAAATCCCCTTCCAAGGCATATTTCTTAATAATAGTGTTCAGGGCTTTTTTGGAGGTGCTGTTTTTTATTTCCAAGTTTAGAATGGCCAACGACCCATTGGGAACTGGGACCCGAATGGCGTTGGATGTCAGTTTTCCCGAAAGTTGCGGAATAGCCTTGGCCACCGCCTTTCCGGCACCTGTCTCAGTAATAACCATATTAAGGGCGGCGGCTCTGCCCCTTCTGTATTTGCCGTGCATATTATCCACTAAATTCTGATCATTGGTATAGGCATGGATGGTTTCTATATGGCCTTTTTTAATGCCTAAGGAATCTTCCACCACTTTTAAAATAGGAGTGATGGCATTGGTAGTACAGGATGCGGCAGAAAAAATCTTTGTAGAATCCGGGTCAAATTGATTGTGGTTTACTCCATGCACAATATTGGCTACCTCGCCTTTGCCCGGTGCAGTAAGTAATACTTGGTCACTTCCTGTAGCTTGTAGATGCCTGTTAAGGGAGTCCATGTCCCTATACACTCCAGTATTGTCAATGATTAAGGCGTTGCTAATTCCGTATTGGGTATAATCAATATCCTCGGGCTTGTCGGCGGCAATAATAGGTACTGTGGTCCCATTGATAAATAATGCTTTGGCCTTGTAATCTACCTCTACAGTGCCCATAAACTCCCCATGAATGGAGTCGGTTCGCAATAAGTTGGCCCTTTTCTCCAATATGTCGCCCGTAATGGGGCCACGGGTAACAATGGCCCTTAAGCGCAATTGGTTTCCTTTCCCTGTCTTGGCCATTAACTCCCTAGCTAATAGTCGTCCAATTCTTCCAAAACCGAAAAGAACCACATCCTTAGGGTGAATCTCATCACTGTTATTCGCAGATTGTAATTTATCCAGCACAAAGGCTTTTACATCATTATGGCTATTTTCCTGGGAATGGAATTCATAGGTTAATTTGCCAATATCTAGTTTAGAAGGAGGGAGTGATATATCGTTGATCGCTCGAAGAATCTCTATGGAATCAAAAATAGAGATAGGTTTTTGAACAAACTTTCCTGCATATTCATGCAGATTTATAATGTCGCTTACGTTTTTGTCTATGACCTGATTTTTAAAGAGAACGATCTCAATGGACCGGTCGTACCATAGATCACTGGTGATTTTAATAAATTCTGTGGTTGCCTTCCTTCGGTCCGATTGAAAAGCAAGTTCTTTCTCGTACAAATTGGTTGGGTTCATTTGATGCTATAAATTGAGGTTGTTTTTGGTAAAAGTATATATTTCAAACGTTTTCGTAAAACTTATTGCCAAAAAAAAAGCGCCTTGATCAAGGCGCTTTTTTCAATTCTATTGCTTTTGTGCTAAAATTGGTCGTACAAGTAATTTGTTTAAGGGTTTTGTACTGCCATTATTGTATAATTAACCGTTCTATTTCTCCTTTTTCATTTAACATGGTAATACTGGTTCTTCCATATCGTGTGATTCTGCCAAATTTAACCCTAGCATCCTGAATGTCCTTAATTTCCTCATCTCCGAATGAAATCAATACCTTACCTTCCAAATCATAGGCTCTGAAAGTTTCAGGCACCCCAATGATCTTCACGCCTTTTTTGGTTTTAAAGGTCTTTTTATCCTTATCGGTCAAGTTTTTGATTTCGAAACCGAGTTTTGGGATTACCATGGTTTGTCTCTCTTTTAAGGTAACTGGAACCTCTAACAGTTCCTTATCCCTTTTAATGGATACCAGTAGCTCATCCCCTGGTCTTTTAGAGGATATATAACCGGTGAGATCGGAGTATTTGCGAATATCCACATTGTCTACCCCTACAATAATATCCCCTTCCAGTAATTCGGCATCAAAGGCACCAGAGTCTTCCACAACTTTGGCAATATAGACACCTTCAATCTCGTGAACACCTTTTTCCACAGCGTATGGACTATTAATGGGGATGGTCTCTATGCCTAATATTCCTTTCTGTACATTACCGTACTCCATTATATCTTCTACCACTTTCTTGGCTATATTGCTAGGTACTGCAAAGGAATAGCCAACATAGGATCCGGTTTGCGAGGTAATGGCGGTATTTATTCCAATTAAATCCCCGTTGGTGTTTACCAATGCACCACCACTATTTCCAGGGTTAACGGCAGCATCTGTTTGTATAAAGGATTGGTCTAAGGAGGCAAGGGCACGTGCCTTGGCACTTACAATACCAGCGGTTACCGTAGAGGTTAGGTTAAACGGATTTCCTACCGCTAGTACCCACTCTCCAACCTTGGTCTCGTCCGAATTGCCAAATGCCAGGTAGGGCAGGAGTCTCTTGGTTTTTATCTTGATTAACGCGATGTCCGAATTGGGGTCCGTTCCAATTACCTCGGCTTCATAGGTTTTATTGTTGTTTAGGGTTACTTGTAACTGATCCGAATTAGCAATAACATGGTTGTTGGTTACAATATAGCCGTCTGGGGATATAATTACCCCAGAGCCGGTACCAACCTGTGGTCTTTGATTACGTCCGTATCCATAGAACCATTCCCTTAAGGTGGCGGGACCCTGACTCATAGTTACGTTTTTTACATGTACTACGGCATGGACGGTTTTCTCTGCAGCAGTAGTGAAATCCACTTCATTGATTCCCGCACCCCTAGCTGAGGTTGGGGTAAAACTAGTAGTCACTAAATTTGTGCCATTATCTTGGGTGACGATGGTATAACCCGGTTTTTCCAAAAATAGTTTATAAGTACCCAAAGTGATGGCACCAGCAAAAACAGCAACTAGTAGTAAACTTCCAATTTTCTTCATAAATTCATCGCTTTTTTTGATTAACTCCAGTAAAATTAACATAATTAAAGGTGTATAAATTGGGTTTAACGACTTTTTAACTGCTAATTAAACCTTAATAAAATTATATCTTTGCAATATAATTTGAGATATGCTATTAAACTTTTACAAGTACCAAGGAACGGGAAACGATTTTGTGATTATAGATAATAGGGATCTTTCTTTTCCTAAAAACAAGACCCAATTGGTTTCCTTTTTATGTGATAGAAAATTTGGTGTAGGTGCAGACGGACTTATACTTTTAGAAAACGACGAGGCTACCGATTTTAAGATGGTTTATTATAACTCGGATGGGAATCAGAGTACCATGTGCGGCAACGGCGGAAGATGTATTGTGGCCTTTGCGAAGCATTTGGAGTTAATTTCGGATGAAACTTCTTTTGAAGCGGTAGACGGACTTCATAAAGCTAAAATAGAGGGCAACGTAGTAAGTCTGCAAATGCAAGACGTAGATAGCATAATAGAGAAGTCTAATTCCCTTTTCTTAAATACGGGTTCTCCCCATCACGTGCAAGCTGTGACCGATGTGAAAAATTTTGATGTCCGGAAGGAAGGAGAACGTTTAAGGTACGGTGTCTATGGCAAAGAGGGAAGTAATATAAACTTTGTGCAAAAGATAGCAGAGAATTCCTTTTATGTACGGACCTATGAAAGGGGAGTAGAGGATGAGACCTTGTCATGTGGGACTGGTGTAACAGCCGTTGCTTTGGCAATGCATCACGCTGGACAAGCCAATAAGGATGCCGTGTCTATAACAACGCCTGGGGGGCAACTTAAAGTCCATTTTACAAAGAGTGAGACTAAGGAGGGGTATAATGAAATATGGCTGACCGGTGCAGCGCAACTTGTCTTTAAAGGTGAAATAGATGTTGAAGCTTAAAGGGGAACATATATTTTTAAGGGCCTTGGAGCCCGAAGATTTGGATTTTCTATACCAACTGGAGAATAATCCGGAGATATGGGAAATTAGTGGCACCACTACACCCTATTCCAGGCATATCCTTAGGTATTATTTAGATAATGCGCATAAGGATATCTATGAGGTGAAGCAATTGCGTCTCTGTATATGTAACCCTAAGGGGGTTGTGATAGGCTTAATTGACTTGTTCGATTTTGATCCCCAAAACCTACGGGTGGGAATGGGAATTATTGTGAGCGACAAAGCGCAAAGGAACAAAGGGGTAGGAGCAGAGGCTATAGAGATTTTGTGTAATTACGTGTTTTCGGTTCTAGGTCTCAGGCAGGTCTATGCCAACGTGTTAGAGGGCAATGAGCCCAGTATTCACCTATTCACCAAATTGGGCTTTAAACAAGTAGGGGTTAAAAAGGATTGGATCAAATCTAATGGTCAGTTCAAGAATGAAATTCTTTTTCAAAAAATAAACAAGGGGGAATGAAAATAAAACGTGTTGTGTTAATTGTGGTGGGCTTATGCTTGGTGCTGGCTGCCACCTTCGCCTTTGTGGTATACGGCATTTTCTTTAAACCCAATACCAAATTTCAGGAAGAAACTACCTATGTCCATATCCCTACCAATGCCAGTTTTGATGAGGTAGTTGGTTTGCTAGACCCGCTCTTGGAGAATAAGGGGAAATTTGTAACCGCAGCCAAGAGGAAAGGCTATAGCGATTATTTTAAATCTGGTAGATATGCCATTAAGAAGGGGATGAACAATAATGAAATTATCAATTCCTTACGGAGTAAGAATCTACCGGTTAAACTTTCTTTTAATAATCAGGAAACCTTGGCAGATTTGGCGGGAAGGGTCTCCTTGCAAATAGAAGCCGATAGCTTAAGCTTGTTGGAAGCGTTTAAGGATACGGATTTTTTAAAGTCCAACGGCTTTAATGAGGATACCGCACTTTCTATGTACGTCCCCAATAGCTATGAGTTTTTTTGGAATACTTCTGCAGAGGGCTTTAGAGAAAGGATGTTAAAGGAGCATGGTAGGTTTTGGAATGAAAACCGATTGGCCAAGGCTAAGAAGCTTGGAATGAGTCCGGCTGAGGTGAGTACCTTAGCTTCCATAGTGCATAAGGAAACTGTAAAAGTAGACGAAAGACCAAGAGTGGCTGGTGTGTATCATAACAGACTAAAAAAAGGGATGTTGCTGCAGGCAGATCCAACGGTGATATATGCCATAAAGAAACATACTGGTAATTTTGATACCATTATTAAAAGAGTACTTTATAGGGATCTGGAGTTAGATTCGCCCTATAATACTTATAGGAAGGCAGGTTTGCCACCAGGGCCCATTGCGATGCCGGATATCTCTGCCATTGATGCCGTACTAGCGCCCGAAAAACACGACTACTACTATTTTGTGGCTAATGTGGAAAATTTCGGTTATCATAAATTTGCCAAAACTTTGGCACAACACAACCGGAATAAGGTGCAGTATGTCCGATGGATAAATGCTCAGAAAATTAAAAGATAGGTTGCTTAACCAGATTTAATGGTCGTTTATCGGGTAATAATACGCGTATATCAAAAGTTACGTTAAAATTGGCTTCGGTAATGGAAAACGGTTTTATATTTGCGGCGTGAAATTTAAGCAAACACATTTTTCACGTGTTGTAAGTCTTAAGAAAACCAAAATATGAGAAAGTGGACAAGTTATTTGTTCCCCGTTGTCATGATCTTTATACTAGTTAGCTTTGGTCCTAAACAGGTAAATGTTTCGGTACCGGAAGCTTTAAGAGTGACAGAACCTACTGAAGTTTTATTTCCCAATCACAAAATCGTTTTAAAAAAGCCTATTGCTACTCCACCCTTTTTGGGTACCTCCTATAACGGGTTTAAGGAGGCCTTAGCGTTCAAAGAATCTCAAGGAAATTATTTTACGACCAATGCCTTTGGATATCTTGGAAAATACCAGTTTGGTATTGGAACTTTGGAGTTGTTAGGAGTTTATAATGCGACTTTGTTTTTGAATGATCCTATATTGCAGGAAAAGGTTTTTCAAACCAATTTATCCAGGAATAAGTGGATCTTAAGAAGGGATATAAAGCGCTTTGTAGGTAAGGAAATCAACGGTCAGGAAATTACCGAATCCGGTATACTGGCTGCTGCACACCTTGCGGGAGCAGGTAATGTTAAAAAATACCTTCGTTCGTACGGTAAAAATAATGTAAATGATAGTTTCGGATCTTCTGTAGCTTATTACATGAAGAGGTTTTCAGGATATGATATCTCTAATGTAATTCCAATTAGGAATCCGAAGATCTAGATTTTAAGTGGTTAAATTAAAATGTGAAAGCTTCAACCTTTGTGTTGAAGCTTTTTTTA
>NZ_VVIN01000063.1:0-18667 GCF_008711145.1 Arenibacter lacus | reverse complement strand
AACTAAGAGACCTGTTGGATGATCATCCAACAGGTCTCTCTTAACTTAGCTAAAGTGGTATTAGGCTATAAAATGTAATCGGTGCTTATAAAATTCGATAATTTAGCCTCCAATAGTTGTTCAACGGTAGCAGTGTTAAGCTCATTGTCTTTAAATGCTACAAAGGTCCTTACCGAGAACGATCGCAAAGCATCGTAAACACTCAAGGTAGCTTGTGCAGAATCCTTTCTTCCCGTAAAGGGGTATACATCGGGTCCACGCTGGCAAGAGCTATTAAGATTCACACGGCACACTAAGTTCACCAAGGTATCAATTAAGGGCGCAATGGCATAAATATCCTTCCCAAATAAACTTACTTGTTGTCCGTAGTTAGACTCGGCCATATCGTCTAGTGGCTCCTCTATATCTTTAAAAGTAAGAACAGGGATCACAGGACCAAACTGCTCTTCCTGGTATACCCTCATGCTCTTATCTACAGGGAATAACACTGCCGGCCAAATGTAATTGTCCATGTGTTGCCCGCCTTTTTCATTAAGGACGCTAGCCCCCTTCTCCACAGCATCATCAATCAATTCCTGAATATAGGCTGGCTTCCCCGGTTCTGGCAGGGGAGTGAGTTTTACACCCTCTTCCCATGGATTTCCAAATTTAAGGGCATCTACTCTTTCGGCAAATCGCTTGTTAAATTCGCTGGCGATATCCTCGTGCACATAGATTACTTTTAGCGCGGTACAACGCTGCCCATTAAAAGAAAGGGTTCCTGCAATACACTCATCAATGGTAAGGTCTAAATCAGCATCTGGAAGGATTATAGCCGGATTTTTGGCTTCCAACCCAAGTACTAATCGCAGTCTATTGCTCTTTGGATGCTGATTTTGAAGTGCATTTGCAGATTTACTGTTTCCAATTAGGGCAAGGACTTCAACTTTTCCTGTTTGCATAATAGGTCCGGCTACAGCCCTCCCCCGTCCAAAGACAATATTGACCACACCTTTTGGGAAACTACTCTGAAAAGCCTCTAGAAGAGGTGTAATAAGCAATACCCCATGCTTTGCTGGCTTAAAAATAGTGGTGTTCCCCATTATAATTGCCGGGATCAGCAAGGCAAAGGTTTCATTTAATGGATAGTTATAAGGTCCTAAGCAGAGAACTACTCCTAGCGGCCCTCTTCTAATATGGGCGTACACCCCATCGTGCTTCTCAAATTTGGCGGCAGCACGGTCCATATTCTTTAAATCTTCCATGGTATCCTCAATGTATTCCACGGTACGATCGAACTCTTTTTGGGAATCTGCCAAAGACTTACCAATTTCCCACATCAATAGTTTTACAACTTCATCGCGTTTGGTCTTCATTTTTTCCACAAAGGCCTCCATACATTCTAACCTTTCACGAACATGCATAGTTGGCCAAATTCCTTGGCCTTTGTTATAGGCTTTATAGGCAGCATCCAATGCTTCCATAGCCTCTTTCTCCCCCATATCCGGGATAGATCCCAATAAGGTGGGCGCATAGGTTTCCGTAGCGGAAATGGTAGAGTACACCTCGGTAGTCTGACCATTCCATTTCTTTAATTCCCCATTAATCAAATACTCCTTTTGGTGAATTTCAGAGGTAATCTGGAATTCCTCAGGTATGATTGTTTTACTCATACGTTTACTTTTAAATATTGTTATGGTAGCTTAAAAACTACTTTGATTGTACTAAATTAGTAAATGTGGTTTTCAAAAAATAATAAAAAATCCCGCTTGCTTGGCCAGATAAGACCGAAAACGGTTTCGCTTATTGAAAAATAATAAAAATGCGCCAAATTGTTACTATAATGAGACGCCGATTGGCCAAGAACCACCCTTGGTTCATAAAATTGAATTGTAGAATTTCACCAATGGCTGTTTTAAACCACCAAGGCAAATAAGACTTCTAATAAGAAAGGCAGTAAGGTGCTTAGCTTGCCGTCACTTTTTAGTAAGTCTACTATAAAACCTGCCCCCTTATCCAGGAAGCAGGGGTATTGTATAAAAGAAATGCTTACTTATAAATCTTAGATCAGATATTCAAAAAGATCTGGCTTATCGTTTATATATTCCCCGAAAAAGTTATTCTCTTTCATTCGCTTTATCAGGGGGGCCAAATCTTCTGGTCTGCTTAGTTCTATGCCCACTACGGCCGGGGCGTTTTCACGACTCGATTTTTTTGAGTATTCAAAATGGGTAATGTCATCGGTTGGACCTAAAATTTCGGCAACAAACTGTTTTAACGCGCCTGGACGCTGAGGGAAACGTACTATAAAGTAGTGTTTCAACTTCCCATAAAGCAGGGCTCGTTCTTTAATTTCTGCGGTTCTGGTAATATCATTGTTACTACCACTAACTATACAGACAACATTTTTACCTTTAATTTCTTCCTTATAGGTATCTAGAACCGCTAGGGTAAGTGCTCCCGCAGGTTCCACCACAATAGCATCCCTATTGTAAAGGTCTAGAATGGTTTGGCATACCTTTCCTTCTGGAACGGTAACCATATCGTGCAGATACTCCTTACAGATAGCAAAGGTAAGGTCCCCTACCCGCTTTACTGCAGCCCCATCAATAAACTTATCTATTTTCCCCAATTCGGTATTTTCTCCACGCTCTATGGAGGTTTTCATGGAAGGCGCGCCTTCTGGCTCTACCCCAATAATCTTCGTCTGTGGAGAAAGGGCGTTAAAAACCGCACACAGCCCAGAGGCCAATCCACCACCACCTACGGCTACAAACAGATAATCTATGGGTGCCTTAGATTGCTCCAAGATTTCCAATCCCACCGTTGCTTGTCCCTCTATGGTCTTAGGATCATCAAAAGGATGGATAAAGGTTTTGTTATTTTGGGTGCAAAATTCCTTGGCTGCCTGGGAAGAATCGTCAAAAGTATCTCCTTCTAGGACTACGCATACCCATTCGCCACCAAATAGCTTTGTTTGCTCCACTTTTTGCTTGGGCGTTACGGAGGGCATATAAATAGTTCCATTAATGCCCAAATGGTTACAGGCAAATGCTACCCCTTGTGCGTGGTTTCCCGCGCTAGCACACACCACCCCATTTACCAGTTGTTGGGGGTCCAAAGAAGAAATCTTATTGAATGCCCCTCTTATTTTATAACTTCGGACACGGTGTAGGTCTTCCCGTTTTAATAATATATTGGCACCAAGAGCCCTAGAGTAACGAATACTCTGAATTAACGGAGTTATGTCCGCTACTTGACGAATCGTAATTGCCGCCTTTTGGACATCTTCAATTTTGGGTAAATACGAACTCATTTAATTTTAAAAAAAAGAAGACCTGTCCAGTTTAAAAACCCGACAGGTCTTACCATTGTTTACTATAAGTTATACAATAGGTTTCATTGCGGTCATAGAAGCACGTAAACGCGCCCCTACAATCTCAACTGGGTGCTCACGTAGCGCCTTGTTCACAGCGATAAGCTTAGCATTGTCTACACCTAGATGTTTTTCATCTCCAAATTTCTTACCAATAACATCCGTGTCAATCTTCGTCATAAAGTCGGCCAACAACGGCTTACAAGCATGATCGAATAAATAACAACCGTACTCTGCCGTATCGGATATTACTCTGTTCATTTCAAATAATTTCTTTCTGGCAATGGTGTTGGCGATCAAAGGAGTTTCATGCAAGGACTCGTAATAAGCAGATTCTGCAATTATTCCAGACTCTGTCATGGCTTCGAAGGCCAATTCTACACCGGCACGTACCATGGCTACCATTAATACCCCATGGTCATAATACTCTTGCTCTGAAATTTCGTCGGATCCAGCTGGAGTTTTCTCAAAAGCTGTTTCTCCGGTAGCTGCTCTCCAAGTCAATAGATCTTTATCATCATTGGCCCAGTCTTCCATCATTGTTTTGGAGAAATGTCCGCTCATAATATCGTCCATATGCTTGTGGAAAAGCGGACGCATAATGTCTTTTAGCTCTTCAGAAAGCTCAAAAGCCTTTATTTTGGCAGGATTGGACAAACGATCCATCATATGGGTAATTCCACCATACTTTAATCCTTCGGTAATGGTTTCCCATCCGTACTGTATCAATTTAGAAGCGTAGCCTGGCTCAACCCCTTTCTCCACCATCTTATCAAAACAAAGAATGGAACCGGTTTGCAACAATCCACAAAGGATAGTCTGCTCTCCCATAAGGTCCGATTTTACTTCGGCAACGAAAGAAGACTCTAATACACCTGCCTTATGTCCGCCTGTAGCAACCGCATAGGCTTTAGCTTGTGCCAATCCCTTTCCTTCGGGATCATTATCTGGGTGTACAGCAATTAGAGTAGGTACTCCAAAGCCTCTTTTAAACTCTTCCCTAACCTCGGATCCAGGACATTTTGGGGCTACCATTATTACGGTAATATCCTTTCTAACTTCCATGCCCTCTTCCACAATATTAAATCCGTGAGAGTAGGATAAGGTAGCTCCTTTTTTCATTAGTGGCATAATCGCGGAAACTACTGCCGTATGCTGCTTGTCTGGTGTTAAATTAATGACTAGATCTGCCGTTGGGATCAATTCTTCGTAGGTCCCTACGTTAAAACCGTTCTCAGTAGCGTTAACATAAGACTGTCTTTTTTCTTTAATAGCCGCCTCCCTAAGCGTATAAGAAATATCCAATCCGGAATCGCGCATATTCAATCCTTGGTTTAACCCTTGGGCTCCACATCCTACGATTACAATTTTTTTACCTTTTAAGGCCGATACTCCATCAGAAAATTCTGTAGATTCCATAAACCTACATTGTCCCAATTGAATTAATTGCTCCCTTAATGATAGCGTATTAAAATAATTTGTCATTTTCTTAACTCGATTTATTATCCTGACAGCTGCCAGGGTTCCTATTTATTGATTAAACTCATTTATTAATGCCGAAATCTGCATCTCGGCTTTGGAAACTGCAATTCTTCCAGAGCGAACAAATTGCATGATCCCATAAGGTTTTAATTGCTGGTACATTTCCTCTATTTCGTTCCTTCTACCGCTTTTTGCCAACACAAAAAAATCTCTAGATACGGTAACGATCTGGGAATTGCTTTCCTTAATTATATTTTGGATCTGACGCTCATCGAATAATAAACTCGACTTCACCTTAAATAAAGCGGATTCCTGATAGATGATCTCTTCATCCGTATGATAAAAAGCTTTGATCACCTCGATCTGTTTCTCTACCTGTCCAACAATATTACGTACCCAATCTTCTGTGGTATATACCACTATAGTGAACTTGGATACATTTTCTATTTCTGATTTTGAAACATTTAAACTCTCTATGTTTATATGTCGCTTTAAGAATATACCAGATATTCTATTCAGTAATCCTACGCTATTTTCGGAGTATACTGAGATCGTTATCCACTTTTTTTCCATCTCCTAAACTCTTGCCCCGTTGCTATCTATGGCAACATTCAGGGCAGTTTTAATTATTATTTATTTTTTATCTCTTAACTACGGCACACCATCTTTTGGACAACCCTTAGGGCTTTACTAGTAAAATCTTATAAAACTTACCTCAGTAGCATGGGGATACCCAGCTTTTATGATCCGATGTAGACGTCTATAGACTATAAGGTAAAAGTCCCCATGATTGGTTAAAATGCCCAACTATTGGTGCGTACCTATGCTTATTTTAATCTAATGTCCGAAACCGAAGCTCCTGACGGAATCATAGGGAAGACATTGTCTTCTTTCTCTACACGCACCTCCAGGAAATAAGCGTCTTTAGATGCCATCATTTCCGCTACCGTGGCCTTAAGGTCTTTTCGCTCACTTACTTGTTTTGCTTGAATCCCGTAGCCTTCGGCAATCTTAATGAAATCTGGATTCACCATTACGGTAGAGGCATATCTGCTTTCGAAAAACAATTCTTGCCACTGACGTACCATACCAAGGTGTTCATTATTAAGCACCACAATTTTAACTGGGGTCTTGTTTTGAAAAATGGTCCCCAACTCCTGAATAGTCATTTGGTAACCACCATCACCGATAATAGCCACTACTTCGCGATCCATTGCGCCCATTTTGGCCCCTATGGCTGCTGGTAGTGCAAAGCCCATGGTTCCCAGACCTCCAGAAGTTACGTTACTTTTGGTCTGCTTAAATTTGGCATATCGGCAAGCGATCATTTGATGCTGCCCTACATCCGAAACGATGATAGCCTTGTGATCTGAAGCAATATTAATCTCCTCCAAAACCTCGGCCATGGTCAGTTTTTCCTTAGTAGGATACACATCGTTTTTAATAACCTCTTCGAACTCTATTTTATACTTTTCTTTAAAGACGTTATGCCAAGCTTTATGTTCATTATTATTTACAAGTGGCAGCAAGAGCTCCAAGGTTACCTTGGCGTCTCCCAATACGGCCACATCGGCCTTCACATTTTTGTTTATCTCTGCGGGATCAATGTCAAAATGGATAATTTTCGCTTGTTTGGCGTAGGTATCCAATCTACCCGTAACCCGGTCATCAAATCGCATCCCGATAGCGATTAACACATCGCACTCATTGGTTAGCAAGTTAGGTCCATAGTTACCATGCATCCCAACCATCCCCACGTTTAAGGGGTGTTCGGTATCCATTGCAGAAAGCCCCAAAACGGTCCAAGCTGCAGGGATTCCCGCTTTTTCTACCAAGGCTTTTAATTGCTCCTCTGCCTCTCCCAAAATTACTCCTTGTCCAAATACAATCAGGGGCTTTTTAGCCGCGTTGATCAATTCGGCAGCAATTTCGATCGATTTAAGATCTGGGGTTGGGTACGGGTTATAACTACGTACTCCCTTACATGGCTCATAACTAAAATCGAACTCCTCAAACTGAGCATTCTTAGTGATGTCTACCAATACCGGTCCTGGTCTCCCAGACCTAGCCAAATAGAAAGCCTTTGCCAATACTTTAGGAATATCGGCAGCCTCGGTAACCTGACAGTTCCATTTAGTAACTGGGGTTGAAATACCAATAATATCCGTCTCTTGAAAAGCATCGGACCCCAATAATTCCCGGGGTACTTGTCCTGTTATACACACCATAGGGGTAGAATCTATCTGAGCATCTGCCAACCCTGTTACCAAGTTGGTTGCTCCTGGTCCAGAAGTAGCTACGGCCACTCCTACCTTACCAGTGACTCTTGCGTACCCTTGCGCCGCATGGGTAGCACCTTGTTCATGACGTGTAAGAACATGGGTTAATTTATCCTGAAATTTATACAGTTCGTCATATAGCGGCATAATTGCCCCACCAGGGTAACCATATATTAATTCTATCCCTTCAGCCAATAGGCAATGGATAATAGCTTCGGCACCACTAATCCTAAGGGTCTCCTTTTTTTCTGATTTTGCCTTCTCCTTTTTCAATGTTTCCATAATCACAAACCTAATCGGTTAACATATTGGTATTTCTACCTTTAAATTTCCTTGTACGGAAAATAGTTGTTTACAGTTAAAATTCATCTGTAATACACCCTTTGGATGCAGACGATACTGTTTTTGCATATTTATAGAGGACACCACGTTTAAACTTTAGTTCTGGTGCTGTCCAGTTTGCTCTTCTTTTCTCTAATTCTTCTTCCGAAATCTCAATATTTATAGTGTTTTTCACGGCATCAATGGTAATGATATCCCCATCTTCCACTAAGGCAATATTACCTCCATCCTGAGCTTCCGGTGCTACGTGACCCACAACAAAACCGTGTGACCCACCAGAGAAACGACCATCTGTAATTAAAGCAACATCTTTCCCCAGGCCTGCTCCCATAATAGAGGAGGTTGGTTTAAGCATCTCCGGCATTCCGGGTCCACCTTTAGGTCCTTCATAACGAATGATAACCACATCGCCTTTTTTAACCTCACCGTTTTTAATTCCCTCATTTACAGCATCTTCCCCGTCAAAAACATTGGCAGTCCCTTTAAAATAAAGTCCTTCTTTACCAGTAATTTTAGCAACAGCCCCTTCGGTGGCCAAGTTTCCAAAGAGAATTCTAATATGTCCTGTCTCCTTAATGGGCTTGTCCAAGGTACTTATAACATCCTGACCTTCAATTAAGTTTGGTACGTCTTTTAAGTTTTCTGCCAAGGTTTTCCCAGTAACTGTTAAACAGTCGCCGTGAAGCATATCGTTTTCTAACAAGTATTTTAATACCCCAGGAATTCCACCCACCTTGTGTAATTCTTCCATAGAATATTTACCACTTGGCTTTAAATCTGCCAACAAAGGTGTATTATCACTAATTCGTTTAAAGTCTTCTAAATCAAATTCGATATTGGCTGCTTTCGCAATGGCCAAGAAGTGAAGTACTGCATTGGTAGATCCCCCAAGGACAGTAACCAATCTAAAGGCATTTTCCAAAGATTTTTTGGTTACGATATCGGAAGGTTTTATATCTCTTTCCAATAACAATCGCAATGCTTCCCCTGCCCTTACAGACTCTTGCTCTTTTAATTTATCCGAGCTTACAGCCGGATTGGAGGAGTTAAAAGGAAGCGACATCCCCAAGGCTTCAATCGCAGACGCCATGGTGTTAGCGGTGTACATACCTCCGCAAGCACCTGCACCTGGACAAGCCTTATGGATAACCTCTTGGAATTCTGACTCATCTATGGTTCCTGCAACCTTTTGACCATACGCCTCGAATGCAGAAATAATATCTAATTTTTTCCCGTTATGGCATCCAGATGCAATGGTACCCCCATAGACCAAAATAGACGGCCTATTTAAACGTAGCATTGCCATTAAGGCACCTGGCATATTTTTATCACAACCTACAACAGTAATTAATCCATCGTAACTCATCCCTTCTACCACGGTTTCCATGGAGTCTGCAATAATATCCCTAGAGGGCAAGGAGAATCGCATCCCCGGAGTTCCGTTGGCAATACCATCACTAACTCCTATTGTATTAAAAATCAACCCGATCAATCCAGCATTTTCAGTCCCCTTCTTAATATGCGTAGCCAAATCATTTAAATGCATATTACAGGGATTGCCCTCATAACCAGTACTTCCTATACCAATTAATGGTTTTTTTAAATCTTCGTCCGTTAAACCAATTGCGTGCAACATAGCTTGAGCTGCGGGCAAACTGGGATCCTGAGTTACTTTTTTACTAAATTTATTTAATTCCATTGAACTATTTCTATCAATTTTTATACAGTACTTAATACAATACGACTTCCAAAGATAAATTAATAAAATCCCCTAAATTCCCAACCAATGGGAATGATTTAAATTCAGCAACACCAATAACCACTTAATAGACTAATAATCAGTTACTTAACGTTACAATTCCTATCATATTCAGTAGGATTTTATTCTTCTTTTTTTCAATATTCCCAAGGTACACTTAGGGGTTATTTTTACCTTCGATAAGGTGCAATTAAAAAGCCTGTATCTTTTTTATCTGATACAGGCTTTTTTTTAAAAAAAATAAAAACAAATCCGCATCATCCCCTCTAAGGGATAATAATGATCACATTAATGATGCTGTTGTTTATTTTCATAATGGTAAAATTAGGTATTAAATTTAAAACCACAAAAAAATCTTTAAAATTAATACTATAGTTTAAATCGGATAGTATCTCCCGATTTTTTCTGGGCCAATAGACCGATGGCTTTATCTGATAGCTGTAATATTCTAGGGTATCCCCCTGTGGTCTGCCCGTCCATCATCAGGATAATTAATTTCCCTGATGGGGTTAACTGAACGGTACCAGGCAAGGTGGCAGAAGTAAGCATGGACAAGTCACTACCTGTTATGGTCTCATTTAACTGATACGCCATCCTGTTGTTTTGGTTAGCAACAGTAAATTCCCGAGCAAACAGTTCTTTCAGCTGCCCATCTGTCAATTCCCCAAACTCCGGCCCGTGAAATACTTTTAGACTCTCTTTTGCAAGTCCAGAATCGACTTTCATTTCGGAAATCTTAGGTGAAAAATCGGTTATAGGGTCATAAGGCAATTCCACCATATCTTTTATGGAACTGAATTCCGTTATTGGGAAGTAAAAAGACCTACTCCCTAAAACAGCGGGGGTTTTAAAACCATTCTTGATCCCTAAATAGGCTCTAAATCCGCCTTCTAGCTTACCATAGGATAGCACATCCCCTTTTTCAATTTTTATAACCGTATAGTTGGAGACAGGCGAATCGTTTATTGAGGCCGACATAAGGGCTCCACCGAGGGCAATATAAGTTTCTTCGGAAAACTCCAGGGTAGGTCCGGTCATGGTTATTTCCAATACGGCCGCTGTCTCCTCGTTTTCTAGGAGGGCGTTTACTTTAGATACTGCATTGGCATCCATCACTCCAGAAACCGGTACTCCTTTATCCCTAAAGCCAAATCTTCCATTATCCTGAACTGTGGAGAAAAAACCAGGTTTTATAATTTTAAGCATCCAACTCTAATTTTTCAATTTTATAAATTCCCACTTCATTTTCAATGAGCTGTAGTTGATACTCCCCCTTTGAGATGGGATAAAACTGTATTTTATCGCCCACCTTAACAAAGCAGGGATCGTCCTTACTGGAATTGAACATGGGCACTCCACAACTACCAATTATATTCCACCCCCCGGGGGACTCTTGCGGATAGATTCCGGTCTGTTTTCCGGCAAGTGCAACTGCTCCCCTAGAAACCTTGGGCCGTGGTGTTGCTTTTCTGGGCACCTCTAAAGCCGCCGGGAGTCCTCCTAAATACATAAATCCAGGCAAAAACCCTATACCATAGACGGTGTATACAGAAGAGGTGTGCAGCTTAATTATTTCCTCTACAGAAAGCTGTAACTGACGAGCAATATCCTTTAGGTCTATTCCAAATTCCTCCTCGTAGCAAACGGGAAGCCTCCATAAACTTCTACCTTTTAAGGGTACCACAGTTTTGCTTTGATACCATTTCAATATTTGCGCTTTCAACTCAGCGTAATCTAGATTCTGCTTCCTAGAAACCAAGGTAAGCGAATTATAGGCAGGTATAAACTCCCACTCCGGTTCCCGCAAATGATTCTCTTTTAGGTAACGGACAAACTTTAGAATATCCAGCAATATATCCTCCTCCACTTTTTTAGGCCACTCTACCAAAAGGGCGTGGCGTCCAAACTGCCGGATTGATATCTTATAATTCTTCAATGTTTAGTAAAGATTTTATGCTTTGGTAACTCTTGGGAAAGATACGCTAATATTTGCAATGTTGCTGCTTCATCCCCATGAATACAATAGGTATCTGCCATTAATTTTATGGAGGACCCATCGATGGTTTTTACGGCTTTTTCCTTAACCATATAACTCAAATGCTGTAAAACGGCCTTAGGATCATCAATCATAGCATTGGGATGTTTTCTACCTACCAGGGACCCGTCCGGATTATAGTTTCTATCCATAAATCCTTCGTATTTCACCTTAAAGCCTTTAACTAGGGCCAATTCTCCCATTACTGACCGGTACGGCGCGTACAGCACTACTTCCTCCTTATATTCTTCAATGGCTAACAAAAAAATATTGGCCACCCTTTCTTCTATGGCAGCGTCATTATACAAAGCGCCATGGGGCTTTATATGGTCCAACGGAATTTGAAGCTCCGCTAGCACCCTTGCTAAGGTAGAAATTTGAGACTTAATACTATTAATTAGTTCTTGCTCTGGAAGCTCTATGGAAACACGTCCAAAGTTTTCCTTATCTGGATAGGATGGATGCGCCCCCACCAATACCTTATGCTCTTTGGCCAAGTCAGCTACCATTTTCATAGTCTGAACGTCTCCGGCGTGCCCGCCACAGGCAATATTACAAGATGAAATATAAGGCATTATCTGCGCCTCATTATTGGCTCCCTCTCCCAAATCGCAGTTAATGTCAATGGTGTAAACAGTCATTAAAAATATCCTAATACGGTTAAAATACTCCTAGCCCCTAAAACGATGGCCATACCTATAATTACAATGCCAAGGATGTTTTGAAATTTGGAATTGTGATGTCCTTGCATCACGGCTTTCAAATTTACCATCCATAAGAGGAACAAGGCAATAATAGGCAACAATAAGCCATTGGCCAATTGTGCTAGTTTAATTATTTCTATGGGCCTAATTCCAAAGGACATAAAAATTACTCCCATGGCAATAATCACCATCCACACCATTTTAAATCGCAGGTCTTTCATCCCTTCCTCCCATCCAAAACAGTTCTTAACCACGTAGGCGGCCGCTAGCGGAGCCGTTATGGCACTAGTGAGTCCGGCTGCAAAGAGCCCAACACCCATTATATACTTCGCTGCCTCTCCATAGAGTGGTTCTAGCCCTATGGCCATATCCATGGCAGTGACTATCTCTTTTAACGGAATCCCCGATGCTGTGATAATAATGGCCATAGACACCAATCCGCCTAAAACAACGGAAATCACCGTATCCCTCCTTGCCGCAGCTAGATCAGTTTTAGATTTCCATTTTTCACTCACCAAAGAAGCGTGCAAAAACAAATTATAAGGTACCACAGTAGTCCCTACCAAAGCTAGAATTGTGAGCAAACTCCCCTTGGGAATGGTGGGGACGAACATCCCCTTTAAAAGTTGCACCACATCTGGCTTGGTAATAATGGCAGTCAACAAAAAAGACAAGCTCATAATAACCACCAAGAGCACCAAAGTCCGTTCTAGGAATTTATAATTGCCCAAGTATAAAAGCACAAAGGCTACTATGCCCACTGCCAACGGATAAAAAGTAGAAAATCCTGAGCCAAAAACAGCCTCCAGGCCTAAGGAGGCCCCACCAATATTCCCCCCTTCATAAGCGGCATTACCAAGGACAATTGCCCCTAAAATTAAGCCTAAAACGGTATATCTAATCCACGAAACCTGCAATTGTCCCTTAATAACGGTGGCTAGTCCACTTTGGGTAACCACTCCTAACCTAGCTGCCATTTCCTGTAAGACCACCGTAGCAACAATAGATAAAATCATGGCCCACAAAAGCAGGAATCCAAATTGAGCCCCCGCCAAGGTACAGGCCGTAACAGTTCCTGGACCTATAAAGGCAGCTGCAACCAACATTCCAGGACCTACTTTACGAAACATATCCAGAAGAGTTTTGTGAATACTGCATAAAGAGCTAGTGATCCCTAAGCCCTAGCGTATAAAAATTATTAAAAGGTTTAAGTTTTGGAACCATAGGTATAGGTGTATGAGCCCGTAAACAAAAATATTCTTCTACTTGGAGAGCACCTTTTATTTCCCCCATGTTTTCCAAATTTAAAAACATCCAAAAAAACACGCTAAGGCCCGGCACTACGGTAACAGAATTATATTACTTAGGATACTGAAATCTTTGCAACGGAGCAATTAATAATCACTTTCCAAGTCAAATCCCTCAGGGCAGTCCCGCCTGAACAGTACGGGCAGGCATTCAAATTTCAGTTAGTGAGTAAATATAAATGTATATTATTTAAATAGGAAGATTGATAAAAATTAAAATAAAGTTTACACAAATCACATACTGATTAACAGAAAACCTGCAGTTCATCTAAAACTTGACATTTTAACTTCCTCCTTACATAATAATCACATAATATTGAGGTTATATTAATCCCAAACTAATTTTCTTAACCTACTCAAATGATCTGTTTAGAATGTAAAGAAAGACTTACTTATAGTGACTATAAAAATGCGATGGACCTTTTTGGATTAGCATTGTGTAAAAAACACAAATCCAGAGTGGAGAAAATAACCAAACTTAAAGGCACCCCCAAAGAGGCCATACGGTTATATTACGGTCTAAAGGATGCCGGCATGGATCCTACCCTAGAGTGGTGGGACGGTAAAAAATCCATTGATATAGCCATTTCCAGAGTACGGCTCAATATTGAAATAGACACGGAATACCATCGTATCTCCCACCAACAGGCTATTACTGATTTGGAAGAGGCGATGCACTCCTTTAAAAATGGCTTTACCACGATTAGGATTCCCCATGTCATCATCCAATTTTATTTTAAGGAGACTATACAAAATATCCTAGGCATAGCAGAAGGACTAAAAGCCAATATCAAGGCCATATAAGTCCCACAGCCATAACAATCCAACTAGGCCGACTAACTTATTTTCTAATAAAAGTTAAACCTATGGATTATAAAAAATAATGAGTTTGCACAAGCGGAGGGGTGTCCTAATAAGGTCGCCCATGATAGCGGCCAATCTAAAACGCTATCTAGCACCCCCCTCCTTCCTTAGCACATCTAAGGGCGGACTCAAAATTACGCTTCTGCTATTTAAAAGACCAATAAGCAGTACCAATAATACAATGGCAGGAAATAAAACTACAAAAGGCACCTTAGACGGCACAAAGGGGGCATCAAACATATACCATGCTAAGAGTTGACTCCCAAGTAACGAAAGCAATATCCCTGATAGACTGCCCAAAACTCCCAAATAAAGATACTCCAGTGCGTTTATCTTTAATATCTGACTGCTTTTAGCACCTAAGGTCCTAAGCAGTACACTTTCCCTAATCCGCTGATACTTACTAGTCCTAATGGCACCTATAAGAACAAGTATACCTGTAAGTATACTAAACAGGGCCATAAAATTAATGATCCAGGAAATTTTATTTAACAAGCCCTCTACCACATTCAGTATTTGCCTTAGGTCCAATACTGAGATATTGGGAAAATTGCGCACCAGATCTCGTTGCAAGTTAGCAGATTGTGCCTGAGTGGGAGCATTGGTGGTGAGCACCCTAAATTGAGGCGCACTCTCTAAAACCCCTTTGGGAAAAACAATGGTGAAATTTGGCTGCATTCTACTCCAATCTACACTTCTGATACTTGCTACCTTGGTCTTCATCACCACCCCTTGTACATTAAATATTATTTTATCGTCCAAACCAACTACGGCATCCCTCGCAAAATTGTCACTGACAGATATTGGGATCTCTTCCTCCCCGGCTACTTCTTTAATCCACACCCCAGACTCCAAAGTTTCTGAAGCGGTTAAACTATCGCGATAGGTCACCCTAAACTCATGGTTCAATATCCACCTTCTCACTTGGGTGGTGGTATCCTTCCGCAGTTGGTTCACGGGGGTTCCCTTTAGATTTTGAATCCTCATGGTAACAATGGGAATATCAACCAATACGGAAAGATCCTTGTTTCGAATAGCTCCCGATACAGCTTCGCGCTGATTGCTTTGAACGTCTAGTAGGATTATATTGGGACTATCTGCCTGCTTTTCCACACTGGTCTGTGCCAGCAAGAGATCCTTTGTAAAATATAACGTACTAATTAAAAAGGTGCCTACCCCGATAGATAATATTAGAATTAAAGTCTGATTCTGGGGTCGGAATAAATTTAATAAGCTTTGCCGTGCCGTAAAGCTCCAAGTAGAAGGAAAATAGAACTTTATTCCTCGCATTAAGAAATGGGCCACTGCAGCGAGTATCGCAAAGGTGGTTAATATCCCTGCAACAAATCCCATAGCATAACGCCAATCCCTTAATAGCCACAGGGAGAAGAGAAAAATAAAAACAAACACCCCTCCAGATACCAGGACACCAGACAAGGTAGAGGCAGACGCATTGTTATTTCCAATCCGCAAGGCTTGCAAAGGAGACACATATAGGGTTCCCATTAAGGGATATAGGGCAAACAAAATGGACATAAATACCCCTAAAGTCAAGCCCATGAAAATTGCTTGGGGCGCCCAAGACAGCTGAACCTCAACAGGTAACAATCCCTCCAAAATAATTGGAAACCCTTGTTGCAATAGCAAGCCTAATGCAGTCCCTAAAATTCCGCCCAACAGTCCTATCGCTGCAATTTGGGTTAAATAGATCAAGAAGGTCTGTCTTTTTGTGGCTCCCAAACACTTTAACACCGCTACGTTAGGTAATTTTCCTTTAATATAGACATGGATGGCGCTTGCTATTCCAATACAACCCAACAACAGCGCTATAAAAGCTACTAGATTAAGAAAATCGCCAAAATTCTGGTACCGACGCCCCAAATTTCTGCTGGTAGACAAATGGGTATCCAAGTCTGCCTCTTCGGTTCGCAGCATGGGGTTTAATGCTTTCTCCATGGCTTCCAGATTCTCCCCCGAATTGGCCAGAAAATAGTACTCGTATTTTAAACGGCTTCCCTGTTGTATCAATCCCGATTCTTCTATAAATCGATGCGGAATTACTACTGGCGGGGCAATGGAACTAAATACCGAGGAACTCCCCGGAATGGATTGGATAGCCCCTGCAATTGGCAGTACCACCTCCCCTACTTTTATACTATCCCCGGGAAATACTCCCAGCTGAAGCATAACAGTAGCATCTACCAAGGCCGCACCTTGTTCCTGATAGTGTAGGGCTGCCTCTTTAGGCTCTGTATCTATTTCTCCGTAAAATGGGAATCCACCTTCAATTCCTCTAATTTGCACCAGTTTAGAGCTACTATTATTCGTAAAAGCAACCATGGAGGGGAAGTTAACTTCCTTAGCATTGGCACCTCCCAAGGAGTCCATAATTTGCACAACCCGCTCATTGGGCAGTCCCCTACTATCTATTTTAAAGTCGGCTCCCATGAGGGATTTGGACTGTTGGCCAATATTTTTCTTAAGGTTATCTCCAAAAGACTGGATAGACACAACTGCGGCTATCCCAATAACAATAGATGCCATAAAAAGCACCAGCTTCCTGGCACTGGCTTTCCCATCGCGCCAAGCCATTTTTAATATCCACAGAAAGTTTGCTTTGGAGTAATTGTTTGGTTGCCTATTCACGATATGGATGGATTTTGGTCCTGAACTATCTTTCCGCCTTTTAATCGCATTTGATGCTGCGTCATTTCTGCCAACTCCATGTCGTGCGTAACTATTACCAAGGTAGTCCCGGTATCCACATTTAGATCGAACAGCAATTTTATAATTTTATCACCGGTCTTAGCATCTAGGTTCCCCGTAGGTTCATCGGCAAATAAAATAGTAGGTTTATTGGAAAACGCACGTGCCACCGCTACCCGCTGTTGTTCCCCGCCAGAGAGCTGGGAGGGATAGTGGTGTAAGCGACTTCCTAGACCTACCTTTTCCATTAGCTCAACCCCTACTTTTGAGGCGTTTTTAGCACCCTGCAACTCCAAGGGAACCACCACATTTTCTAAAGCCGTCAGTGTTGGTAACAACTGGAAATCCTGAAAAACAAACCCCACTTCCCTACTCCTAAGTAAGGCCCGTTCATCTTCGCTCAATGCTCCCAAATCCGTTCCACAGAGTTCAATACTCCCTGTATCGGCCCTATCCAGACCGGCACAAAGCCCCAGTAAAGTGGTTTTACCACTGCCTGAAGGCCCTACGATGGAAAAGGTGCTGCCCTTTTCAATATCAAAAGTAATCTCTTGTAATACCGGAAGCTCTTTAGAACCACTGGTGTAGGATTTCCCTAGTTTGCGTACGTTTAATATCTTTGTCATTATTCTTCTAAAGTTGCTTTTCCCTTTTATTGCAATAAGGCAAAATAAGAAAATGATTTGAATTAAATCCAATGTCACATGCGTAGTCTGTTAAGCTTTTGTTATTTATTTACCTTATCCCTATTGATATCCTGTGGGGAAAAATCACCAAAAAAATCTGAGGATGTCGAGGTGACTACCAAGCAGGAGGATACAGCCACCTCCCCTACCACGGACCAAAAAACTATTTTATTCTATGGAAACAGTCTTACCGCAGGTATGGGGTTAGATCCTACCGAAGCCTTTCCCGAATTAATACAGAAAAAACTGGATTCATTGGGATTTAAATACCAGGTAATTAATGCTGGTCTAAGCGGAGAAACATCGGCCAGCGGTAAGAACAGGGTTTCTTGGGTACTGAAGCAAAAAGTAGACGTATTTGTTTTGGAACTGGGTGCCAATGACGGATTAAGAGGGATCCCCCTCCAGGAAACCCGTACCAATTTGCAAGCTATAATAGATACGGTAAAGGATATAAATCCAGAAACAGTCATTATTTTAGCTGGGATGCAGATTCCTCCCAATATGGGACCAGAATACACTAAGGAATTTAGAGAGCTTTTTCCCCAATTAGCTAAGGAAAACAATTTGCCTCTAATTCCATTTTTGTTGAAAGATGTGGCGGGTGTTCCCGAACTAAACCAAGCAGATGGAATTCACCCTACCGCAGAGGGACAGCGTATAATAGCCAAGAATATATGGCCCATTATCGAGAAATCGATATCTAAGTAGTGCCCTAAAACCACTACCCTCCAAAAGATTATAAAATATTAAACATGGTCCTAACAGGGACTGTGTACAAATTTCATATATTAACAACTCCGATCTATCTCTACCCTATGGAATTTATTAGAATTAAGTAGAAATGTTTAGACATCAAGGTAAAAAAAGAACTGCCAAACACAATTTAAAAATTGCCACCTTACTTTCTTTTATTGCAGGAGTTGTAAACGTTACGGGCTTTTTGTCTATCCACAAACTCACTACCAACGTAACGGGGCATTTTGCTTTTTTTATTGATGAAATACATAGGTGGGAACCCTGGAAGGGAATGATTTATTTACTCTATATCCTTGCTTTTCTAGTGGGTTCTTTTGCAAGCAGTGCCTTAACCCGCATTATTCACCAAGAGTTTTTTCTTCAAGGAATTTGAGGATAAATTTTGCATT
>NZ_VVIN01000062.1:0-18956 GCF_008711145.1 Arenibacter lacus | reverse complement strand
GGAAAGTAGGAGAAGCATCCAACAATAAGAAGTAGCAAGGTTTAAGGTGGTTTTCATAAATTGGGTATCTGGTTTTAGAATGAGCTTCTCAGCCTGGTGAATACTAAAATACAGTATTTTTTTCATTATTTTCTTTGCATCTAGCAGCTAAAGTGCTGGGGACAAACTCTAACCGCTATTTCCTATTTTTGTAGAAAGACCGTATAATACAAACGCAAACATTAAAGATGCCAAAAAAGAACTTTATCCCTCCAATAAAATGGGGGATTATTGGGTGTGGTGCTGTAACCGAGGTGAAAAGCGGACCTGCCTACCAGCAAACGCCTCATTTTAAATTACAGGGGGTAATGAGTCGAAATATGGATAAAGCTGCGGATTATGCCAAAAGGCATGGGGTAGCCAAGGTGTATGCCAATGCCCAAGATTTAATTGAGGCTCCGGAAATAGATGCTGTTTACATTGCCACCCCACCGGATACTCATAAATTCTATGCCTTAAAGGTGGCCGATGCAGGAAAGCCATGTTGTATAGAAAAACCAATGGCGCCTACCTATGCGGATAGTCTTGAGATTTATAAGCGTTTTTCCGCCAAAGAACTTCCACTATTTGTAGCGTATTACCGGAGGTCTTTGCCTAGGTTTCTTAAGATTAAGGAATGGTTAGATGAAAAGAAGATAGGGAGTGTTAGGCAGCTTTGCTGGCAGTTTAGTAGGCCGCCCAAGGAGGTAGATTTGGAGAAATCCTATAATTGGCGCACCGATGCCCTCGTTGCCCCTGGAGGGTATTTTGACGATTTGGCCAGTCACGGGCTCAATTTGTTTGCCTATTTGTTGGGGGAGATGGAAGAGGTGCAGGGCACTAGCCTAAATCAACAAGGTCTTTATACCGCCAAGGATGCCGTTGCGGCCTGCTGGAAACATAAAAGCGGAGTGCTGGGCAATGCTAGCTGGAATTTTGGAGCGTATGCCAGGGAAGACAAAGTGACTATTATGGGGAGTGACGGTAGCATTGAGTTTTCTGTCTTTAAGGAACAGGAATTAATACTGGAAACCAATGAAGGGGTTATCCGTAAGTTTATTGAGAATCCGCACCACGTGCAGCAGTACCATGTGGATAATATTAGAGCCCATCTGTTGGAAAATAGGGAGCATCCTTCCCTAGGCCGATCGGGATTGCATACCAGTTGGATTATGGATCGGATTTTAGGGCAGGGGGACGTTTAATTGGAAACAAAAATGGTATTTCCACTTACGGTTGCCCGATAAAAAAGCAGGTCATAATGCCGCGTCCCATCATCGGGCCGATTCAAGAGCTGGCCGGTGAATAGATTGTATTCAAATCCTTCGCAGGAGCAGCTTACGGTTTGCCCCTTTAGGCTCATGGTAGAACAGTTATTGGGAGCATGATTGGGGCAGCTTGCCTCCCATGCCATATAATTGTCAAATCCGGTATTGATTACAAAGATACCTCGGGTGCCAACACCTGGATTATCTAGGTATACCGCATTTCCAGTATGGATAAGCGAACTGTACAGGGGAAGATTTAGGTTTATGGAATACCTAAAGCTAACTTCCTGTAAATAGGGATTTCTATTAGTGTGGCTGCTGTCACAGGATAAAAAAATGGCCAATGCCAGTAGTCCTAAAATAGGTTTCATATAACGGAGGTCTAATTAATTAATCTTGAACAAAATTGAACAAAATTTATGTATATTTGTCTGAATCCTCTTTTAAAAAAGAGGATTTTCTTATTTATTAAACGTAGAAAAAATGAGCAAAGTATCTTATTATACAGCAGAAGGGCTGAAGAAATTGAGGGAGGAGCTAAGTTACCTTAAGGATGTGGAGCGTCCAAAAGCATCACGTGCAATTGGAGAGGCAAGAGATAAGGGAGATTTATCGGAAAATGCAGAATATGATGCGGCCAAAGAGGCTCAAGGCTTATTGGAGATGAGAATTTCTAAATTGGAAGAGACTTTATCGAATGCCCGTTTAATTGATGAATCGCAATTGGATACCTCCAAGGCGCTGATATTATCTACCGTTAAATTAAAGAATTTGAATAACGGACAGGAAATGAAATATACCTTGGTGGCAGAAAGTGAGGCCGACTTAAAAGCGGCCAAAATATCTGTGAGCTCCCCCATAGGAAAAGGCTTGCTTGGGAAGAAAGTGGGTGAAATAGCAGAAATAGCGGTTCCTAATGGGATACTGAAATTTGAAATAGTGGAAATTTCCAGATAACTTCATGATATATTTGGTGATGGCCTTAATTCTCTTGTGAATTAAGGCCATTCCATTTTATAAGGTGCTGGGTTTATCAATGTCTTTTAGTAAATTGTACTCTAAAGGGGCACGGCTCCATATTTCTGATTGGTTTTGGAGTCTTCTGTCCTATAATTTTAAAAACTACAACGTTTATGGCATCTATCTTTACCAAAATTATTAAAGGGGAAATTCCCTCTTATAAAATTGCCGAGGACGAGCATTTCTATGCGTTCTTGGATATTAACCCTAACAGCCCGGGACATACCCTATGTATCCCCAAAAAGGAGGTAGACCGACTTTTAGATCTGGATGAGGAAACCTATATGGGACTTATGGCCTTTTCCCGTAAAATAGGAAAAGCCATAGAGGCTGCCATTCCTTGTAATAGGGTAGGCTTAACCGTAATTGGTCTGGAGGTTCCCCATGTTCATGTTCACCTGATACCGCTCAATGAGATGCGCGATGCTACCTTTCAGCACAAGGTGCCCCAATCCAAAGAAGAGTTTGTAGAAATTGCAGAAAAAATCAAGGCTCAGATCAAATAAATTCCTGAATTATAAAATAGCCCCCAATGGCTACAATGGAGGTTAGCAATAATATTAGTACATAAAATAAGGTGGTAAACCGTATAGTGGCTCTTTTGGGGGCGGCCATTCTACGGTAATACTCATATACTCTTTCAATATCCTCGGTCCAAGAAACCGGATAGATCAAAGAGTTGCATTTGGTGCACTTTATTTCGTGCTCAATATCCTTGGTTGTCCTGTGAAACAACCTGCCATACGTGTGTTTTTGATAAAAAGTAAGTTTTAGTTCCTGATTGAAACATTCGGGACAATTATTGGTTAGATCCGCTTCTTTCAAAACTACCATTTTCTCCTTTGCCATCTCCTTATCTATTTGCTTTTAATGTAATTTGCATTATGGTGCCTTCTTTAGAGGACGAAAGTACTTTAATTTTACCATTATGGTATTCTTCCACGATTCTTTTAACCAAAGAAAGTCCTAATCCCCATCCTCTTTTTTTGGTAGTAGCTCCTGGATTGAAGATAGATTGATAGTTTTTCTTGGGTATTCCAGTACCTGTGTCTGCTATAAGAACTTTAACACTATTCCCATTGGGAATAACCTCAATACGAATCTTGCCCTTACCTCTCATAGCATCTATGCCGTTTTTCACCAAATTCTCTATGGTCCAATTAAACAAGGCCTTGTTTAATAATACCGGGTAATGATCTACTTCCGTATGGAAAGTAAATTGGATAAGCTTAGAGCTTCGGGTCTTTAGGTAATTATAGGCATTTTTAGTCTCCTCTACAAGGTCGTGTTCCTCCAGGACCGGAAGGGAGCCAATTTTTGAAAATCTGTCTGTGATGGTTTCCAGCCTCTGAATATCTTTTTCTATCTCCTTGGTGATTTCTGGATTAATAGGTTCTGACTTCAACAATTCATTCCACCCCAGCAGGGAGGATAAGGGCGTGCCTATTTGGTGCGCGGTTTCCTTTGCCATCCCGGCCCAGAGTTTGTTCTGCTCGGAAGCTTTGTTGGTCTTGAACAGGAAATAAATAACGGTCCCAAACAGAAATATTATTAAAAGAAGTAAAATGGGGTAAAATTTCAATTTGTTTAGAACGTCCGAATTTCCGTAGTAAAGCGTGGCAAGGTTCTCCCCCTTGTATTCTATTAGTATGGGTTGGTTCTCTGCCTTGAACTTCTTAATTTTTTTGTTTATATAAGTAGTATCTGAGATCTGTGCCCCTGGCATGTTATTTATTTTTATGGAACCATCCTTGTTAACCAAGATCATGGGGGTAGAGGTGTTATTCTGAAAAATTTTAATATGAAGATTGCCAGGATCCGCTTCCACCGGTAGGGAAAGGAACTCCGACTGGGCAGTGGCCCATATTTCCATTTTATGTCGTTCCTCCTCCTTAAACTTCTGGAAAAAACTATTGGTATTCCAAAGAATCAGGCTTACTATGGCAAAGGAAGCCATGAGCAATAACATCTTGGGAGTTTTCTTTTTGGGATTAAAGCTCATCCAGCAAAATAATTAATCATAGGTACTACAAGATAACGTAATTTCGGCAAAGATATTCTATTTTGGAAAGGTGGGATATATCTAGTTTTATTCGTAAATTACTACCTTTGACCGCTATGAAGACCAAGGTTTCCCTTCTCGTTTCAGAAGTCCCAATTGCAAAATTGCACGGTATTTTATTGGGCGCAGTAGGACCAAGGCCTATCGCCTTTGCAAGTACTATGGATACCCAGGGGAGACCAAATTTAGCGCCCTTTAGTTTTTTTAATGTGTTTAGCGCTAATCCGCCTATCTTAATATTCTCGCCAGCGAGGAGGGTGCGCAATAATACCACCAAGCACACCTTGGAGAACGTGTTAGAAACCATGGAGGTGGTAGTGAATATTGTTAACCATACCATGGTGCAACAAATGTCACTGGCTAGTACGGAATACGAAGCAGGGGTAAATGAGTTTGTGAAAGCCGGATTTACCATGATGCAATCCGATTTGGTAAAGCCACATAGGGTGGCGGAAGCCCCAGTGCAATTTGAATGTAAGGTACTGAAGGTAGAGCCGTTGGGAGAGGAAGGAGGTGCCGGTAACCTTGTTTTTTGTGAGGTGCTGAAAATTCATTTGGACGCAGATATATTGGATGAAAATGGAAGCATAGACCCATATAAAATAGATCAAGTGGCGCGTATGGGAGGTAATTGGTATAGCAGGGCCAATATGGGATTGTTTGAAGTTCCCAAGCCTCTTTCCACCAAAGGGATAGGGATAGATCAACTTCCCAGTCATATACGATTAAGCCACATCCTTACGGGGAATGATTTGGGTATGTTGGCGAATATTGAAAAACTGCCAAGCAAAGAGGAAGTTAAGGCCTTTATCGATCGAAATTTGGAAGTCCGTAGCTTAATTAGTTCGGGGGAGCCAAAAAAGTTGCACGAGAAGGCGCAGGATCTCTTAAGATCCAAGGAGGTGATGACCGCCTGGATGTTTTTATTGGCAGAAGCAGAAATGTGATCTGCGAACGTCTAGATTGAAAATTAAACTAGGGGATGGGCTTCTGAGGAACCAGATAGAAGGCTAAAATTAGACGGATAGTATTAAAACTAATATGGTTGGGATGTTAAAATAAGGGGGCGCTTAACAGAAGGTAGCTTTTGTACTAGGTGGTCCTTTCCAAAATCCTTAATATTGACAAATATTTAGAATATCAAGTAGAATTATTTAGATAAAGAATAGTAAAATGGAAGTACAAGGGAAAATTAAAATGCTAGGTGATACCCAAACTTTTGGGAGTAACGGATTTAGAAAAAGGGAAGTGGTAGTAACTACAGAGGAGCAGTATCCACAACACCTTATGGTTGAATTTGTACAGGATAAATGTGACCTATTGAACAACTTCAATGTTGGTCAGCAAGTTAAGATTAGCATTAACCTAAGAGGTAGGGAATGGGTAAACCCGCAAGGGGAAACCAAATATTTTAACTCTATCCAAGGATGGCGTATAGAAAGCTTGCAGCAAGATGCGGCAGGAGCAGGAATGCCTCCGGTTCCCCCAATGGATGCTTTTGAGCCAGCAGATAATTTAAACGAAGACGATCATGATGACCTACCTTTCTAAGAAGGTGCTAGGATTTTGTGATCAATAGCTGATACCAAAGGCTAAAAAGAAAAGGAGTAAAACCTACCTGGAAAGAAGCCAGGTAGGTTTTGCTGTTTTTAGGAACATAAAACAATTGGGTGAATGTATCTTTTAGATGAGCGATTATTGTTTCCCGAGGTAACACATGCAGATAAGGAGGGGTTACTGGCAATAGGGGGTGATCTTTCCCCGGAAAGGTTGCTATTGGCGTATAAAAACGGAATTTTCCCTTGGTTTAACGAAGGGTCCCCTATTCTGTGGTGGAGCCCGGATCCAAGGATGGTCCTGTTCCCAGAGGAGGTAAAGATATCCAAGAGCATGAAGCAACTAATTAAAAAGAAACCCTTTCGCATTACTTGGAATACCCGCTTTAAAGAGGTGCTGCACCAATGTTCAACGATAGACCGCAAGGATCAGGACGGGACTTGGATTACCGCTGACATGAAAAAGGCTTATATGCAACTGCATAAAATGGGAGTGGCAAAATCTCTGGAAGTGTGGGAAGATGATAAATTGGTGGGAGGCTTGTACGGCATAGATCTAGGTCAGGTGTTTTGTGGGGAGAGTATGTTCAGTAAGGTAAGCAATGCCTCAAAATATGCCTTCATTCATTTAGCGCAAGTATTAAATGAGAAAGGATACCAGCTAATCGATTGCCAAGTCTACAACTCGCATTTGGCCAGTTTAGGGGCTAGGGAAATTTCACGGAATAAATTTATGGATCTATTACGCGATGCGGATGGGAAAACTAATAGAGGACCCGATCGTAGTTAACAGGGAGTGCTTTCTCAATGGACAGTAAAGTGCCTTCAGCATTAAATAGGAGGTGATAGTCTTGCCGGTTGCCTCGCTGTAGGTCCCTTTTTCCCCTTACCAAGAGTTCGTAGGTATTTGATGGAAGAATTAAATTTTGGAAAGTATTCCTTATGGCATCTGTGGACTCGGCAGAATACCATTGTAGGATACGCTTTACTTTTATCTTTTTAAAAGTTCTTTCTAGATAATTGTTAATTCTGGAATAGCTATCCCTGGGAATATCTACCTCCTTAAGAACAAAACCCAACTGTTGAATATCGCCTTCTTGGTCTACCTCTACGTGATAGTTGATTCTTTCTAATCTAAATTTTAAGGTATATATGGTAGCGAGGCTATCTACCTCTTTGTAGTAGCGAATTCTCTTGGCCGCTTTTGGGATTACCGGAGTCGTTATTTCCGGGAATTGGGATTTTCTAATTCGATGCTCTCTTTCCGGTTTGGTATGGGAAAAACCAAAATGCCCTAGTATTAAAAACAGTACAATAAGGGAGTTCTTATACTTCATGATATCTAAAACAACTTATTTCGTGATCGTTAACCATCCCAGTGGCCTGCATATGGGCGTATATTACGGTGCTGCCTACAAACTTAAATCCTCGCTTTTTTAAATCCTTGCTAATAAGGTCGGATAAGGGAGTGGTGGGCGGAGTATCCTTATAATTTTCAATCTTGTTCTTTATAGGTTGGCCGTTTACAAATCCCCAGATATATGCGCTAAAACTACCGTAGGCTTCCTGGATTTTTATGAATTGCTGCGCATTATTTATCGTGGCCCTTATCTTTAGTTTGTTCCTTACTATCCCCGAGTCTTGTAGGAGTGAGGCTATCTTGTCTTCGGAGTATTGGGCAATTTTATGGTAATCGAACTGATCGAATGCCTTTCTGAAATTCTCTCTTTTCCTGAGGATGGTAATCCAGCTTAATCCCGCCTGGAAGGTTTCCAGGATTAAAAACTCAAATAAGGTGGCATCGTCCCGTACGGGAACGCCCCATTCCGTATCGTGGTATTTTTCGTAAAGTGCATCGCCTTTGCACCATCCGCATCTGTGCTTTTCCATGGGCCTGTTTTATAAATTTAAATATAGGGGAATTAATTCATATAGATTAGGGGGAAGAGGATTATTGCTATTTGTTATTTGCGCTAGATGGGGTGTGCTTTAATGCAGATCCGGATGGTATGGAATAGCATTCTCTCTGCTTGCAAACAATAGGATTAGGTGATTAATGTCATCTTTTATCACGGTTTATAATCCTTATCTTTGCTGCTTTCAATTAAGCGAATTCATATGGAGCAAAATCAAGAACTACTAGTAGATCACCAATTAATAGATCAGAGTCTAAAAAATAGCATGAGTTATGGGGAATACCGGGAGTTGATGGACCAACTAGTCGTGGAAGGGAAATCTACGGGACCCGAGCAAAATGAAAAGTTGAGCAATTATACTTCCCTAAACCAAAGAAGAATGAAGCGCTTGGAGAAAACCCTTAAAATTGATCCTGAAACTGCCGATAAAATAAAGCGTGTAGACCGCCAGATTACTTGGTTGGTACTTACTGAAAGCTGGTGTGGCGATGCAGCACAGACACTACCTGTTATGGATAAAATGGTCGCCTTAAATGAAAATATCTCCTTGAGATTGGTTTTGCGTGATGAGAATACAGCGCTTATGCAGCGTTTTCTAACCAATGGGGCTATGGCTATTCCCAAACTGATTGCTATTGACAACGCCACTGGGGATATAATAGGGGAATGGGGGTCCAGGCCTTCTATTGCCAAAAAGATGGTGCAAGATCAAAAGGAAAAGTTTGGCGAGTTTACGCCAGAGTTTATAGAGGAGTTGCAGCAATGGTATAATAAAGATAAGGGGCAGAATACGATATCAGACCTCTTGTCGCTACTTCCCTTGGAATAGATAGGTGATGGTACCCGGTTGTTCGGAGCGCTTTCCCGAATTAAACTTGGATCGTAGGGCATAGGCAATGGCATTGTCTACAAGACAGCCGTTTAAGGTGCTAGAACTTCTTTTATTGACCTCTGCCTGGGTTACCCTGCCCAGGTGGTCTACCCTAATATTAATAACAACCTTACCGCCCTCTATACAAGTATAGATTGGAATAGGTAGGCTGCGGTGTTGCCTGTTTACCAGGGAGTAGGATACGGAGGTTCTGCGCTTGGCCAAATTATTGGTCATTACCTCCTTGCTGGCCTCTTTTTCTCCTAAAAGTTGTTGCTTCTCCCGTCTGCGCTGGGCAAGTTCTTTTACCCTTGCGGCATATTCCGAATCTGTAATAGGGAAGTCCATGGGCTCTTCCGTATCCGAGGAGCTTTCCTGCTCCTCCATGAGCTCCTCCAAAGTTTTAAGGGGCTCTGGATTTCCATAGCTAGCTTTGTTGGCTTCGTTATAAGCCATATGACTTTTGATGGGGGGAGTGTTGCTGAGGTCTTCCTGCTCTTCTTCCTCCAGGATTTCTTCAAGCTCTTCCTCGTCTGGTAAGATTAATTCAATGGCGTACTCTTCCACTTCCTTTTGTCCCAAATGGATATTGTAAAGGAACAATACCATTAAAGCCATGGAAAGAAAGGTTATTAAAAAAGAAAGCTGTTTCCTGTTTAAAGTCATATAGGATTATAACCGCGTTTAATCAAAAATATTTTAAATTATCGATAAACGGGTAGGATGTTGCTCTTCAAATTAATTTCACTAGCCGTCTATCGCCAATAATTCTCTAAATTCCTCTGGGGCGATTGCTTTATTTACGTTGTAATCACCTATTTTGGTTCTCCTGAGGGTGGATAGATGTGCCCCAGAACCCAATTCTTTTCCAAAATCGTAGGCTAAAGATCTAATATAAGTGCCCTTGCTACAGACTACCCTGAAATGGACTAGGGGTAGTTGAATTTTGGTGATTTCGAATTCCGTAATGGTCACTAAACGCTTTTTAATTTCTACGCTTTTCCCTTCCCTTGCATACTCGTAGAGTCGTTTTCCATCCTTTTTAAGGGCCGAGAATACAGGGGGTGCCTGCTCTATTTCTCCCAAGAACGCTGAGGTGGCCTCATGGATCATCGCTTCGGTGATATGGTCTGTGGGGTAGTGTTTGTCTACCTCCGTTTCCAAATCATAAGAAGGGGTGGTGGCTCCTAAGGTAAAACTGCCCGTATATTCTTTTTCTTGGCCTTGTAGTTCGTTAATAGTCTTAGTGGCCTTGCCCGTACATATTAATAATAAACCGGTGGCTAGGGGATCTAAGGTCCCGGCATGCCCGATCTTTATCTTCTTTAATTGAAACTTTTTACGGATGGCCCATTTTAAGGAATTCACTGCTTGGAAGGAACTCCAACCCAGCGGCTTATCAATGAGCAGCAATTTTCCTTCCAAAAATTCTTCCTTGGTCATTAGATTACGGTTAAGGGGCTAATAAAATAATGTATGATTAAAATTGCCACTCCTACAATCACTCTATAATATCCAAAAAGTTTAAATCCGTGTTTCCCTAAATAGTCGATAAAAGTTTTAATGGCCACAAGGGCTACAAGAAAACCTACCACGTTCCCTACAATTAAGTAATTGATCTGATCCGAGCTAAGGGTAAATCCTGCCATATAATAGTCGTAGCTTTTTTTCAGTGTGGCCCCCAACATGGTGGGCACAGCAAGGAAAAAAGAAAATTCTGCGGCTGTGGTCCTAGAAAGTTTTTGAGTCATTCCCCCAACAATACTGGACCCACTTCTAGACATTCCAGGAATCATGGCCAAACATTGGAAAAGCCCAATTTTAAAGGCGGTAGAATAGGTGACTTCTGTGTTCTCCTCACCTCCAAACCAATCATCGACCTTTAAGAGGATTAGACCTCCTATTATTAAAGAAATGGCCACGGTTATGGGACTTTCCAAAAGAGAGTCTATTACATCGCTAAAAAGCAACCCTAAAACTACTGCTGGAATAAATGCCACCAACAATTTGTAATAAAAGTCTATGCTTTGAATAAATCGTTTGTAATACAGTACTACCACCGATAATATGGTACCCAATTGGATAACGATGGTAAATAATTTAGTGAAATCTTCGTGTGCAATGCCAAAAAAAGAGGACGCAACAATAAGGTGTCCAGTGGAAGAAACAGGCAAAAACTCGGTTAGCCCTTCTATGATGGCTAGAATAATAACTTTAAATATGTCCAAAACTAATTTTTCTTATGGGGGTTTAATAGAATGGCGTACACTTGGAGGCCCAAGCCAATCAAGACCATGGTAGGGGCAAGTCGTATTCTCCTAAAACTATAGACTTCTGGGTTAAAAACAGCATGGTCGTCCATTCCGCCACCGCTCATTAAGATAAATCCAAGGGCTATAAATGCCAAGCCGATAAACATAAAAAGGTAGTTTCTCTTTTGGAAGATAAGTTCCCGAGTGGGTTTTTGGCCTTGTTTAATATTCTTTTTCTTGCTCATGCTGCAAATTTAGTAATATAAATCATCTGTCCTCAAGTTTAGGAAGCGTTGTGTGGCAAAATAGGTACTTATCCATGAAATTAACACTCCTAGTAGAAATACCCCTACAAAAAGCACTATCAATATGGTGGGATCTTGGAAGAGGTTTAGTTCCGGGAAGCTTTGATCCACATAATACAGTACCAGCCCCAATGCAATTAAGGCAATAATGGCTCCTAACACCCCTAGCTTAATATTGGTCCAGATAAAGGGCCTCCTAATAAAAGATTTGGTGGCTCCAACCATTTGCATGGTTTTTATAATAAAACGTTTGGAGTAGATGGAGAGTCTTATGGAGCTATTGATCAAGAGAACCGCAATAAAGGTAAAAGCCCCGCTTGCCACTAATATCCAAAAACTCAATTTTTTTACATTGTCGTTCAGTAAACTAATAAGAGGTTGATCGTAGCTTACCTCTTCCACATAGCCTTTCCTGGAAATTTCTTGGGCTATGTTGGCAATGGTATCTGTATGTACATAAGCAGCATTCAGGCGAATGTCTATGGAGTTCTTTAAGGGGTTATACCCCAAAAAATCCAGGAAGTTCTCTCCAATTTCCTCACTGTGCTTTTCTGCGGCTTCTTCCTTAGAGACGTAGATGGCATTCTTAGTGTAGGGTGCCATTGCTAAACTTTTCTGTAACTGGTCTACTTCTACCTCCTTGGCACTATCCTTTAAAAAAACCGATACGGTGATCTGTTCTTTAAAGTGGTCTGCTAATTTTTTAGTATTCAACACCAATAGCCCCAGTATGCCCAATAGAAAGAGCACTAGCCCAATGCTGAGGACCACTGAAAAATACGAGGAAATTAGCTTTCTTTTTTGAAAACGTTCAAAAGATTTGCTCATAATGGAAAATCAATGCGTAAAAATAGCAAAGTAAATTGAAATAAAAATGGCTGATATATGTTCATTTTTATGCTTCTGGTTTTATTCTGGTAAAAACATGAGGATCCATTACCTTTTTAGGGTGAAATGGCCACGTTTTTCCAGGTGGTCCAGTTGTATGCTATACCAATAGTCCGATGCAGGCAGATCCCTATTCTTAAAGGTTCCGTCCCAGATAAAGGGGGCATTCCTAATGCTTTTCAATAAGTTTCCATAGCGATCATAAATATGTAGCTCGGCGTTTTCAAAATTTTCGGTGCCGTTAATAATAAAAAGGTCATTGTGGTGGTCGCCGTTGGGAGTAAAGAATTTTGGGATTACCAAATGCAGGTATTCCATAGTGGCCAATCCACAACCGTTTTTCTCCCTTACATAGATCGTATAATGTCCACCTTCGGTGTTTTTAAAACTATTTTGAAGCTGATAATAGGTGCCATCCAAGGAATATTCAAAAGCGCCACGATTTTCCGTTAAGACCGTAATTGTATATTCATCCGACCTAACGGATTCTATTAGGGGGCGGTCTATTTGGGATAGCGTAAAGTTTTTGGTGTTTTGGCATCCATGGGAATTGGTGACTATGAGGGAATAAGTGCCTGAAGAATCTACAACGATGCTAGGGGTAGTTTCCCCTGTATTCCATTCATAGGTTGCATTACTGGTATTTGCATATAGAATAACAGAATCGTCTTCACAGAAATAAATGGTTTCGTCCGTTACCACAGGGAGCTCATAATGCGTCAGCTTAAGCGGGGTCCTACTATCGGCATAACAAGCTGCTAAGGTAGATACGGCCTCGGCATAAAAGGTTCCTTCGTAAGGGGCCAGGAAGGAGGTACTATTCTCTAGTAGAAGGTTTCCTCCGGAAGGGGCGTCGTACCAATTTACTTGTACATCTGCAGGAACACTGACCGTTAATGGCTTGTTTTCGTTGATGCAAGTAGCTATATCCCCATTGCTAGTTGGTGGTTGGGGTTTTGGGACTATAGTAACCTTGAAGACATCCGATAACGTGCTGCAAAGTGGATTAGCTAGGTTAATGACATCCTCTGCCAATTTCACCCGAAAGAAAGTGGTGGTGTTTAGCAGCGGGGAAGTGAACTTTGGGCTGGTTTCCCCCGGGATGTCAGACCACACTGTCCCGTCCGGACTATCTTGCCATTGAAAAGCATGACTGGTGTATGTGGAATAATCGGGAGTTGCTGTAAGTGTTACACTGCTAGGAGGGGCTGTTTCACAGAAGGCCATGTCTAAATTTCCCTGTTCATCGGAAATGGCAATGGCATCTCCACAAGTCCTAAAGACAATATCGTCTATGGCCAAATCGTTTCCACAACCGCCTTCCCCGTTATTACGCATTTTTAGAATTACCGAGGTTTGTCCGGGAAGGGTTTGGAAGAGTAGGCCGTATTGTTGCCAAAGTGGGGAAGGGGTGCCGTGAAGGTCGCCAGTGTCTCCCCACGCCAGCCTTTGAGTGTCCGTAACATCCCAAATTTCAAAGCGTACGTTTATGGGAATACCGTTGTTGCTACATCCGGATGCCGGCAGAAGGTTTAGGAGCCAGGACGAAAATTCATAGGAGGTATTTTCGCAGAGACCAGTGACCGTTCGCCTAAAAAACTCCCCTGCGCTATAATCGGCATTTACAATAAAGGCCTTTCCATTGGAATCGTTTGGGGTGTGGTCCGTAATGCGATGCCAGTCAAAATAGGGTGTAGTGCTAGAGATGGTATAGCTGCCATCCGTAGGTTCTCCATTTACATATTGGTACGTGGTACTGCCTGGGGGTAAAGGCGGACCATTGGTGGTTCCGCTTCCAAAATCTTCCGTGAAAATAGGTTGGCCCGTATTGCCAGGGCAAAATCCCACTTGTCCCAACAGACTGTTGGCAAAAAGCAGGAGGATGGGAAGTAGCGCCGCTGGGAGCTTTTTAAAATTTTGGTTCACCGTTTAAAGATATAGTAAAGGAACAATTTAAACTAGGATGGCCTAATTGTTAGGAATAAATATATGAATCAGAAGCGGATGCCTTAGCGGTTAAGTTGATAATATCTTTTCACCTTTCATAGATTAGACCTATTTTTGCGGTCCATAAATCCTGCCGATATTAGCAGCAGGAAGGTAGAAAGAAATTTGGTACATGGAATACGACTTTAAGAAAATTGAAGAAAAATGGCAAGGGTATTGGGCAGAAAACCAAACCTTTAAAGTAGAGAACAATTCTGAAAAGGAAAAGTTCTACGTGTTGGATATGTTTCCCTATCCTTCTGGAGCGGGATTGCATGTAGGCCATCCATTGGGGTATATTGCCAGTGATATTTATGCGCGTTATAAAAGGCATAAGGGATACAATGTTTTGCATCCTATGGGCTACGATTCTTTTGGCCTGCCAGCAGAACAATATGCTATCCAGACCGGACAGCACCCTGCTATTACTACGGAAACCAATATTAATAGATATCGTGAGCAGTTAGATAAAATTGGGTTTTCTTTCGATTGGAGTCGGGAAGTGCGAACCTCCGACCCCAAGTACTACCAATGGACGCAGTGGATATTCATCCAACTCTTTAATTCTTGGTATGATAAGGAGGCCGACAAGGCTAGGGATATTGCCGATTTGATCGCTATCTTCCAAAAGGAGGGGAATAAAGCGGTGAATGCCGTTTGTGACGAGGAGGTTGTATTATTTACCGCTGCGGAGTGGAATGCTTTCTCCGAAAAGCAGCAGCAGCAAGTGTTACTGCAATATAGATTAACGTATTTGGCAGAGACCGAGGTTAACTGGTGTCCGGCTTTAGGGACCGTACTGGCCAATGATGAAATCGTGAACGGAGTTTCCGAACGTGGAGGGCACCCTGTGATCCGTAAAAAAATGACGCAATGGAGCATGCGCATCTCTGCCTATGCCCAGCGATTATTAGACGATCTGTCCATCTTGGATTGGCCGCAGCCATTAAAGGATGCCCAAACCAACTGGATTGGGAGGTCCGAGGGGGCTAGTGTAAGCTTTAAGGTGCTTCCCCAAAATAATACCATGGTAGCGGACGCAGAAATCCCTGTTTTTACTACCCGTCCCGATACCATCTTTGGGGTGAGCTTTATGACTTTGGCCCCGGAACACGATTTAGTATTAAAAATTACCACTCCAGAGCAAAAGGAGGAGGTAAAACAATATATTGAGGCTACGGCAAAACGTAGCGAACGCGACCGTATGGCCGATGTAAAGACCATTACCGGAGCCTTTACGGGGGCCTATGCAGAGCATCCCTTTACCAAAGAACCCATTCCAATTTGGATTGGCGATTATGTATTGGCCGGTTATGGTACCGGGGCAGTAATGTCCGTTCCATGTGGAGATCAACGAGATCATGACTTCGCCAGACATTTCAACATTCCTATTCCTAATATTTTTGAGGGGGTGGATGTGAGCGAAGAGGCCTTTGCCGATAAGGAAAACACGGTTATCGCCAATTCCGATTTTCTGAACGGAATGCCCTATAAAAAAGCGGTGAAACGCGTTATTCATGAATTGGAGCAACTGGGTCAGGGGAAAGGAAAAATAAATTATAGGCTACGCGATGCTGTATTTAGCAGACAGCGGTATTGGGGCGAGCCTTTCCCGGTATATTACAAGGACGGATTGCCGCAAATGATTGCAGCAGAGCACCTTCCCATTGTGTTGCCCGAGGTAGAAAAGTACCTGCCAACCGAAACTGGAGAGCCTCCCTTGGGGAATGCTACCCATTGGGCGTGGGATGTGGAAGCCGCTGCGGTGGTTTCTAATAAGTCCATAGACCATAAAACGGTGTTCCCATTGGAACTGAATACCATGCCTGGATGGGCGGGGAGTTCGTTCTATTTTAACCGCTATATGGACCCTCACAACACCGAGGAGGTGTTCTCTAAGGAGGCTATGGACTATTGGCAGGGAGTAGACTTGTACATTGGTGGAAGCGAACACGCTACAGGACATTTGTTGTATTCTCGCTTTTGGCAAAAATTTCTTTTCGATAAGGGGTTGGTCCCTCAACCCGAATTCGCAAAAAAACTCATCAACCAGGGGATGATTACTGGTACAAGTGCCCTTGCAAAAAGGTTGCAATTTGAAGTAGAGGGGCGTCCTTTCTTTATTTTTGTGGATGTAGATGTATTAGAGGAATATCATAAATCTCCTGATAAGTCGTCAGGAGATAGTCCAGTAGAGGAATTTGTTAAGAAATATGGGGATTTTGTGGTTCAGGATATCCACGCAGACGTAACCATGGTAGATTCCTCGGATCATTTAGATGTTGACGCTTTTGTTGCCTGGCAGCCAGAATATACCGACGTTACTTTTGTTAAGAATACCGATGGTAGTTTTAAGGTTTCCCGAGAGGTAGAGAAAATGTCTAAATCCAAATATAATGTAGTAAGTCCAGATAGTATCTGTGAAGAATACGGAGCAGATTCCTTAAGGCTTTACGAGATGTTTTTAGGGCCATTGGAGCAATCCAAACCGTGGAATACCGCGGGGATAACGGGTGTTTATGGGTTTATGAAAAAGCTGTGGCGATTGTATCACGGTGGTGCCCAGGGAAGCTTCTTGGTTACTGAAGGAGCTCCAACGGCAGACAATCTAAAAACATTGCATAAGACCATTAAAAAAGTTGAGGAAGATATTGAGGGATTCTCTTTTAATACTTCCGTTGCCACTTTTATGATCTGTGTGAACGAATTGGCAACCCAAAAATGCAACAATAGGGAAGTGTTGGAGTCCTTGGCGATTTTGATTGCGCCCTACGCTCCTCATATAGCCGAGGAGCTTTGGAGTAGGTTGGGGCATAGCACATCTATTGCTACGGCACCTTTCCCAAAATTTCAGCCAGAATACCTGATTGAAAGTACTAAGGAGTATCCTATTTCATTTAATGGGAAAATGAGGTTTAAATTGGAGTTGCCGGTAGACCTTTCTAAAGAGGAAATAGAAAAGGCGGTTTTGGCAGATTCCAAAACTCAGGATCAATTGCAGGGTCGCGCCCCTAAAAAGGTGATTGTGGTTCCTGGGAAGATTGTAAATATAGTTGGCTAACGAAGCTTAGGAAGCCAATGAGAATGGTAGGAGTTAGACATTTTGGCAGAAATTGGCACTTAAGATCATTTCGGCAGATCCTTGGTGAATATGGCGGGGTTTTTGCTGTGGTTGAATTAGGATATCAGTGAGTGAATATTAGAACTATTTAAAAAACTAAAAAAGAATATAGATATGATGTTATATTATGTGTTGTTGGGAGCCATCGCTTTAGTGAGCTGGTTGGTAAGCAATAAGTTGAAAAGTAAATTTAAGCATTATTCCAAGGTGCATTTGCGCAATGGGATGAGCGGTGCGGAAATTGCGGAGAAAATGTTGGCAGACCATGGTATCAGGGATGTTAAGGTAATCTCTACACCTGGGATGCTTACAGATCATTACAATCCGGCCAATAAGACCGTAAACCTTAGTGAAGGGGTTTATAATCAGCGCAATGCTTCTGCTGCTGCGGTAGCTGCTCACGAAGTGGGGCATGCTGTACAGCACGCTACCGCTTATGAATGGCTTACTATGAGATCTAAACTGGTGCCTATAGTTAGTGTAACCTCGGGCATGTCTACTTGGGTAGTATTTGGAGGTATTATGCTTGGTGCCGCTGCAGGTGTGGGCTTAGGCTACTGGGTTGCCGTAGCTGGACTGGTAATGATGGGATTTGCTACCTTGTTTAGCTTTATTACCCTGCCGGTGGAATACGATGCCAGTAACAGGGCTTTGGCTTGGTTAAAAAGTAAGAACATGGTAACACAGGAAGAATACAAAGGGTCCGAAGATGCTTTAAAATGGGCTGCTCGTACTTACTTAGTGGCTGCTATTGGTTCCTTGGCTACCTTGGTATATTGGGCTATGCAAGTCCTTGGTAGTAGGGATTAAGTAAGTGGTATTCAAATAAAGAATAAAAAAAGGAGATGCATTTGCATCTCCTTTTTTTTATGGTTGTATGTACCTGTTTTCACTGATATTGATGTGATAATAGGTTATTGGCAATCCACACTATTCGTCTCTTTTAATGCGCTCGTCAATAAATTTAAGCGCAATGCCGTCTCGTCCCATTACTTCAAAAAGGTCCAAGATGTCTCTTAGGGATTTTTCTTCTTCCATTTGTTCCTCAACAAACCACTGAAGGAAATTCTCCACAACAAAATCCTGATCTTTTCTGGCGGTTGCTAAAATTTTATGAATAGAGTTGGTTACCATTATCTCATGATCCAAAGCACTTTCAAAAACTTCCTCTAAATGGGAAAAATCATGATTGATGTTCTCTACGGTAGGGGAAATGGCGTTTCCTCCGCAATCCGTTATAAACTTGAATATTTTCATCATGTGCTCCCTTTCCTCTTCTGCTTGATCATAGAAGAACTCGGCACTGTTTGTAAATGCATGCTGGTCGCACCAAGAAGCCATGGCCAAATAAGTGGCAGAGGCGTGGGCTTCCATTTTTATCTGATCGTTGAGCAGGTCCATAGTACTGACCTTAATACTCATTTGTTGTCTAGCTATATTTTTCATTATCTCAAAGTTTAATAATTGTGTACTGGGTTCCCATGTAAATAGAGCGATATGTTGGGGCTTAAACCAACAATATCACTTCGGAATATCTTAGATTTATATAAAGATATTAAAAGTGTCTGTATTATAAGAATGGAGAGGCTTAAATATAATTGGACTTAGACTCAATAAAAATAGCCTAGGTGTAAGACAAGGTGCTTTCGGAAGAAATACCCAAGAGTGCAAAGCCATTGCTTACTAAGCTTTT
>NZ_VVIN01000061.1:0-20232 GCF_008711145.1 Arenibacter lacus | reverse complement strand
ATCAACTGACCCATTAATTGTTTCACTTTATCGTTTCTAGCCTATTAAAGCTGGAAGTAAGAAACAGCTAGATCAGTATTTATTAATTCTTTTATATATCTTTAGTAATGGGAAGGGTAAAAATCTGTTCCCAGAAAATATTCCACCATAGAAAATAGTATTATATGGCCAACTACTTAATTACCGTTGAGGGGGAAACTTTTGAATTAACGAAAGAAGCGTTAAACTCCTTGGATATAATTTCTACGGACGACTCCCACTACCATATCCTCTCCGATCTAAAATCATATAAGGTTAAAGTGCTAGAAACAGATTTCCAGAACAAAAGGATTTCATTGGAAGTGAATGGTAACCCTTATCATTTATCCATAGCAGACCCCTTAGATCAGATGGTAGATAAAATGGGGATGTTCGCTACCAAATCGAAACAAATAAATGAGGTAACGGCTCCCATGCCAGGGCTAATCATAGACATTATGGCCTCTATAGGGCAGGAAGTATCGAAAGGCACGCCCCTATTGGTTTTATCTGCCATGAAAATGGAAAATATTATTACTTCCCCTGGACAGGGAGTTATTAAACAGCTAGTGGTGCAGATTGACGATGCGGTGGAAAAGGGACAACTATTAATTGAATTGGAATAAGTTTAGACCGATACAACTATGAATAAAATTTTAGTAGCCAACAGAGGAGAAATTGCCCTAAGAATAATGCGTACTGTCCAGAAAATGGGAATAAAAACCGTGGCAGTATTTTCGGAAGCAGATAGGGAATCGCCCCATGTCCAGTTTGCCGATGAAGCGGTGTATCTTGGACCTTCCCCCTCTTCGGAGTCGTACTTAAACATGGAAAAGCTGTTAAAAGCTGCCCAAGACTCCCAAGCAGATGCTGTGCACCCAGGGTATGGATTCTTAAGTGAGAATGCCGATTTTGTACAACTGCTGAACGATAACGGTCTGATATTTATAGGACCAAAACCGCATGCCATAAGGGTGATGGGCGATAAGTTAGCTGCTAAGGAAACAGTAAAAGAGTACTCTATTCCCATGGTACCGGGCATAGACAAGGCTATTACCGATATTGCTTTGGCCAAATCCATTGCCAATGAAATTGGATACCCTATTTTAATAAAAGCAGCTGCCGGAGGGGGTGGCAAAGGAATGAGGGTGGTACAGCAAGAATCCGACTTAAAAGAGCAAATGCAACGGGCCATCAGCGAAGCCAAAGCCGCTTTTGGTAACGGAGCGGTTTTCTTGGAAAAATACATCGACTCCCCAAGGCATATAGAAATTCAAGTACTAGCCGATAATCACGGAAATGTAATACACCTTTTTGAACGGGAATGCAGTATACAGAGAAGGCATCAAAAAGTAGTAGAGGAAGCCCCCTCTGCTGTCCTCAGCCCAGAAAAAAGGGAGGCCATGGGCAACGCTGCTGTAAAAGTGGCCAAGGCCTGTGACTATGTGGGTGCCGGAACGGTTGAATTTCTGTTAGACGCAGAGCACAACTTTTATTTTCTGGAAATGAACACCCGCCTACAGGTAGAACATCCGGTAACAGAAATGATTACAGGGGTAGATTTGGTGGAGCAACAAATCAAAATTGCCAGAAACGAAGTATTAGAACTCACCCAAGACGCCCTAAGTATTACTGGGCATGCATTAGAACTAAGGGTGTATGCCGAAGACCCCATGGACGATTTTCTGCCCAGTATAGGCACTCTGAAGACCTACAAACGCCCTTATGGGCCTGGAATACGACTAGATGATGGATTTAAGGAAGGAATGACCATCCCCATTTATTATGACCCCATGTTATCTAAATTAATCACTTATGGTAAAAATCGGCAAGAGGCCATACAACTAATGCTCCATGCCATTGCCAATTATAAAATTAAAGGCTTAGCAACTACCCTTCCCTTTGGAAAATTTGTCTTTGAGCACCCCGCATTCACCTCCGGAAATTTTGATACCCATTTCGTAAAAAAACACTTCACCAAGGAAGTATTGCAAGAGCAGTATGCAGTTGAACGAAAAATAGCCGCTGCGGTCGGACTTAAACTTTATCTGGAGCAGCAGGAGGTACTCAAAATTCCCAAAAGGGAGCCCTCTAACTGGTCCCAAAAAAGAAACAACCTTTAATTTATAAGATTCACACAGCGTATAAAGCCCAAAATTTAATGAAGGAGAAAATTAGAAAAGTGGAAGAGAAACTCGCCCTCGCCAAAATGGGGGGCGGCAAAAAACGAATCGATACCCAACATGCCAAAGGCAAACTAACAGCCCGAGAGCGAATCCAATTATTAATGGACGAAGGCTCCTTTGAGGAAATGGGCACTTTGGTAACCCATAGGACCAAAGATTTTGGGATGGAGAAGCAAAAGTTTTATGGCGATGGGGTGGTTACTGGATTTGGTACCATTAACGGAAGGGAAGTCTGTGTCTTTGCCCAGGACTTTACGGTTTTTGGGGGTTCCCTTTCTGAAACTCATGCCGAGAAAATTTGCAAAATAATGGACTTGGCCATGAAAATAGGCGTTCCCCTTATAGGTTTAAACGATAGCGGCGGGGCAAGAATACAAGAGGGAGTACGTTCCTTAGGCGGTTATGCAGATATTTTCCACAGGAATGTACAGGCTTCCGGAGTAATTCCACAAATATCCGCCATAATGGGCCCCTGTGCCGGGGGGGCGGTCTATTCCCCAGCGATGACCGATTTTACCCTTATGGTAGAAAATACCAGCTATATGTTTGTCACCGGACCCAATGTGGTAAAAACCGTTACTAATGAAGAGGTAACCTCCGAAGAATTGGGAGGCGCCCATACCCATGCCACCAAATCTGGAGTCACACATTTTACTGCGGTAAACGACTTGGAATGTATCGCCCAGATTAAAAAACTGTTGGACTACCTTCCTCAAAACTGTGAGGACTTTCCTAAAAAACAGCCCTATACCATAGATACGGAAATTAGAGAGGGCTTAGAAACCATGCTACCAGAAAACGCCCATCAACCTTACGATATGCGGCATATTATCCAAGAGATTATAGATACGGATACTTTTTTTGAGGTTCATAAATTATATGCCGAAAATATAGTGGTAGGATTTGCCCGTTTGGCCGGTAGAAGCATCGGAATAGTAGCCAACCAACCAATGAGCTTGGCTGGGGTGCTAGATGTGGATAGCTCTAAAAAAGCAGCCCGATTTACGAGATTCTGTGACTGTTTTAATATTCCCCTACTGGTATTGGTAGATGTCCCTGGGTTTTTACCGGGTACCGACCAGGAGTGGAACGGCATTATTACCAATGGGGCCAAATTGCTGTATGCCCTTAGCGAGGCAACCGTCCCCAAAATTACGGTCATTACCAGAAAAGCCTATGGAGGGGCCTATGATGTGATGAACTCCAAACATATTGGGGCCGACTTAAACTATGCGTGGCCCAGTGCAGAAATAGCGGTAATGGGAGCCAAGGGGGCCAGTGAAATTATTTTCAGAAAAGAAATAAAAGCTGCCCAGAACCCTGAACAAAAATTAAAGGAAAAAGAACAAGAATATGCCGAAATGTTTGCCAACCCCTTTAGCGCAGCAGAAAGAGGGTTTATAGATGAAGTTATCATGCCAAAAGATACCCGAAGAAAACTGATTAAGGGTTTTGCGGTTTTAGAGAATAAGGTGGTAACGCGGCCCAAAAGAAAACATGGCAATATACCTTTGTAAAAGATGTTCTTGAGATAAAGAAATAGTGATATCCCTATAAATATAACATTTTAACCCCCGCCCTAACAGAACGGGCAGGCCCGCCTGAACGGAACGGGCAGGCCCGCCCTAACGGAACGGGAGCATTAAACCCTCACCTAATGAGTGAATTTTCCCTTTCCAAAATTTTGGTTTTCATTTGTTAAAGTAGTAACTAGAGGCCTGCAAATAGTAAACAGATACGTTTAGGAGTCGATCTCCGTTCCAAGATTCCGAAAATCATTACATCAAAAAATAATTTTAATCCTAAGTAACCAAAACAATGAATAAACACTACTATTATCTCTTATTAATTTTATTATTTGTCGCCTGTAAAAATGAAAAGGAAAAGCAACTACCTAGAATTGCTATAGCCGGTATTGCTATTGAGTCGAGCACCTTTTCACCTGCTCAATCTCATATAGAGGCCTTTCACCCAGTAACTGGCGATACTATCTTTAATTCGTATCCATTTTTTGCCAAAGGCGAACCAAATAGGGAGCGGGCAGAATGGTTCCCTACCTTAAGGGGGCGTTCCCTTCCAGGAGGTATTACTACCCGGGAAGCGTATGAAGAAATGGTAACAAAAACCTTAGAAATGCTCGAAGAAAACCTCCCTTATGACGGTTTGTTTTTTGATATACACGGCGCTATGAGCGTAGTGGGAATTGATGATCCGGAAGGCGATTTTATTAAGCGCATCAGAGAGGTAGTAGGAACCGAAACGGTGATATCCACTTCCATGGATTTACATGGAAACGTCTCTGAGCGATTGGCCCACCATTCGGACCTCATCACTTGTTATAGGTTAGCACCCCACGAAGATGCCTTGGAATCCAAAAAGCGAGCGGTAGATAATTTACTGGATCGCTTGGAGAGTGGAAAAGGGAAACCTAAATACAAAGCGTGGATTCCGGTACCCATCTTACTACCAGGCGAAAAAACAAGTACGCGAATAGAACCTGGAAAGAGTTTATATGCCAAAGTAGATCCCTTAACCAAAAAAGAGGGCGTTATAGATGCCGCTATCTGGGTGGGATACGCTTGGGCAGACGAACCTAGAAATCATGCCGTGGTAATGGTTACGGGCGACGATAAGAATGAGGTGGCCGAAAGTGCCGAATACTTGGCAAAAAGCATGTGGGATGTAAGGAAGGAGTTCGATTTTGTTGCACCGACAACCACTTTGGAGGAAGCCTTGGAAAAAGCCCTACAAAGCGATAAGCGCCCGTTTATGATTAGTGATATGGGCGATAATCCCACCGCAGGTGGTGCCGGTGACGTTACTTGGACCTTGGCGGAATTGCTAAAGCGAAACGAATTTAAAAATGAAGACGGTGTTTCATTGATTTATGCCTCTATCCCAGGACCCGATTTTGTTGAGAAAGCGATGGAAATAGGTGTTGGAGGAACCATTAGTGCTACGGCCGGGGCAGCTATAGACGACCGGTATGCACCCCCAGTGCTTTTAAACGGAAAAATTACTGCGATAGAGCACGGCGACAAACATGCCGAAACCGAAGTGGTAGTAAAAGTAGGCAGCATGCACGTAATAGTAACCAAAAAACGCAAGCCCTATCACTATGAAAAAGACTTTACCAATCTAGGTTTAAATCCAAGGGATACCGATATTGTGGTGGTAAAGATTGGATATTTAGTTCCCGAACTCTACAATATGCGTGGCGATTGGATTATGGCATTAACCCCTGGAGGTGTTGATCAAGATTTGGAGCGTCTTGGCCATAAACGTATAAAGCGGCCCATGTTCCCGTTGGATAAGGATATGGAAACCCCTGATTTATCGGCACAATTTATTCCGCTATCCCATGAATAATGAGGTGTCCTCACAAAGTACGATGTGCCCAAGACGAGTAGCACCTCTATAGGTACATGTTGTGATCACTAGTACAATTGTCCACTTGTGCCAGTATAAATAAAAAGGACAAATAGATGTAATAACCAGCCTTCCAATTATGGAAGGCCGGTTTTGTTTGGTGGCGCCTTTGGGCTGCTGCTCATGTATTAAAAGAAAGTCGATTCCAGCTAAAAAAAGCCCTCCTGAACAACCTTATCCATTTCTTCTTCTGGAATAACCACCCCTAATTTATGTCAGCTCCAGCACCTTAAACCGCTATACCTACTTCTTAGGGATGTCCAATAAAATCAACTATTTTTATTAACTTGGCGTATGATTTTTGCACCAAAAATAATCTTGTTGAAATTGACTAATGGGATGTGATGAACGATTAACAATCATATACAAAATTCGCTATTTATTACCTTTTTAAACCAGTGTTAATTCCAATTTAAACACGTTACCCGTAGTTACCGTTAAATTATGAACAGTATAGAAGACTTAATAGACTTACTTAGCTTAGAGCGTATAGATGACACTACCTATGTCGGACAAAATTATCAGGCACCTTGGGGTAGGGTTTTTGGCGGACAAGTATTAGGGCAATCCCTACATGCTGCCTATCAATCGGTACCAGAGAATAAAATGGCTCATTCCATGCATGCCTATTTTATCTTGGGAGGTGATCTCAGCATTCCCATAACTTATGAGGTAGAAAACCTTAGGGACGGGGGTAGTTTTGCCACCAGACGGGTGGTAGCCAAACAAAATGGGAAAGCTATTTTTAATATGGCAGCTTCCTTTCAAGTAAAGGAGGAGGGTGTAGACCATCAGATTTCCATCCCCAATGTAATAACCCCCAAAAAACTATTGAACAGTTTGGATCAGCTAGAGGAGATGGAGCAAATGGACCCCTATACCTTTAAGTTTATCCAACTTACGCACCCTTCAATTTTCGAGTTTAAGCCAGTAGAAAGACTCAGTGCCCTACTCACTAAAAATGGACCTCCCTACAACCATATGTGGATGCGTACCGCAGCCCCTATAAGCGTTAGCGTACCTATGCAACAGCAGCTGTTGGCCTATATGTCCGACTACAATATTCTTACCACTGCCTCCCTCCCCCACCGGGAGAAACTGAGAGCGGACAAGACTTTTTATGCAAGTATAGACCATGCCATATGGTTCCATCGCGATTTTAATATTTCCGATTGGCTTTTATATACGATGGATAGTCCAAGTGCCAGTAACGCCAGAGGGTTCTCTAGGGGAAGTATTTTTGATAGAAAGGGAAAACTAATCGCCTCTGTCACCCAAGAAGGGTTGATGCGAAAAATGAAGTAATCGGGTAGGACTTACCATCCCGTAATACTTCATCCACATTCAATACTATATCAATTACAGAAACATCTGAAAACCAGTTTATTTGTAGCCGTTTTAGCATGGTTTTATCGCGTTTTTTCAGTATCTTGTATAGAAAAGTTATGAATATGGATAGAAAAACATTTATTCGCAAAACAGCAGGAGCGGTACTAATTGCAATACCCGCCTACTCGCTCATCGGATGTTCCAGTTCAGATGATGGAACAAATCCAGATCCCAACCCCAACCCCAACCCTAGTGGGAATTGTGTGGAAAATGGTACCAGAACCTCCATTGGCACCAATCATGGGCACAGTTTAACCGTCTCCAAAGAGGATGTCAATGCTGGAAGCCAAAAGGTTTACTCCATTCAGGGAAGTTCTGGACATGACCATGCAGTTACCTTAACCGCTGCCAACTTTGCCGCGCTAAAGAACAATAATGCCATTTCGGTAACCTCTACCGCGGGAGATGGACACACACATTCTGTAACGGTATCTTGTGCCTAAGTTGAACGATTAAAAAAAGCCATACGTAACAGGATGGCTTTTTTTTTCATAGCAAAATTTCTCCATTAGCCCAGGAGATGGGCGTATAAACAATTAATCATCCTAATACTTGGATGTAATGGGCTCATTCTTCTTTTTTATTTGAAATGCTCTAGATATATTAAATCCAAAGTGGATATCCCCTTTTAGAAAATCCCCTGCCGTTTCGGCAAGGAACCCCTTTTCGATCATGGAGACGGAATTGGTCAAAATCAATTGAAAAATATGTCCCCCAGTTTCAATATCGACCCCAAAGGCTATCGAATTTCTAAGCTCTTGGGATTTAAACGGATTAATATTGTAATAATACTCTCCGTTTACGGACACCCGTTTACTAATTTTCACTCGCGCCCCCAGTCCTAGAGATATAATATCGTTGGGGTCTATGGATTCTGGTGCGGTATTAAAATGTATAAACGTAGGGGCAAACTGAACCGATAGGTTTTGATTAAACTTTCGGGCAAAAAGGAGTTGTCCTGTATAGGTTAATCGCTCACTAAAGGATGGCTTTTGACCTGGCAGATAGTCTTTAATGGTTTTTGCCGTGGCAGTACCCAGAACAGTTAAGCCAATAGGAAAGGGATTTTCGCCCGATTTTTGCTGCAGTAACCGATACTTTGCATAGGCGTCATAGGTTTTCTCAAAAGAACTTCTCCCAACAGCTAGGGTAAGTCGGTCATTTAAGGCGTACTCCAATCCAAACCGGATATTGGAATCGTCCAAACCAAAAAACTGATCAATTCCTGAGTTTACCCTCCCAAAGCGATGCGAGATCAAAAACTCTAGTATTCCTTCTTTTCTTGTCTCCACAGAATGACCGTTCAACAATCTAGTCCCGTTAAAGGTACCCGCTACAAGAAAGGTGGTGTCCAACGCTTCCTGTTCCAAAATGGCAGTCAAGTCCTGAGAAAAGGTGTTAAATACGACCGTTACAATTAAAATGATTGATAGAAAGTTCCTCATAATTTTATGGATATGGTTTATGATGCAAATCAAAGCTTACCTTAATGGTTTTGGCGATGTTATTTTCAACAATTGCGGGAATCTTTATGTCAAAATCGGCTACCTCAACAGAGAAATCCCCACTTAAAATAAGCAAATCCCCCTTCTTACGAATAGCTACCTTGGTACTAATTTCTTTTTCCCTTCCATGCAAGGCTAGCGTACCCACAATTTCCGTTTCCAAATTTAGGTCGTCCAAGCCATCTATATTCTTGATGACCCCCGAGAAGGTAGCCTTTGGATATTTATAAGACTCTACATAGCTTTCATTAAAATGCTCTTGCATCAATGCTTTCTCAAACATAAAGGAACGCATAAGCAACTGTACCACAATTTCCCCTGTTTGCGTATCCACGATACTTAGCACCTGATTGTTATCTGCCTTAATATCCTCCACAATGGCATGGGAGAAAAACGACACATAACCTTCCTTGGTAAGATATTTACCCTGGGCGGTAAGGCCGTTTAACATCCATAGATAAATAATAATAAAATAAAATCCTTTCATATTTTTATTGGACTAACATACATCTTACCATTATAACATCTAATAAATACCCTGTACACATGCCCTTTATCGTTATTGTTTGTCCCTCTTTTAATTGCAAAACCTTTTCACTTTCCTCTGGCAACATATGACAGATTACACTAGAAGCGGAATTGGCAGGTTTTAATGCTAGGACCTTATTTCCCTTTAGGGTAGAGATCTCATGTATCTGTCCCTCTACCATTAGCAGTTGGTCCGAAAACTTTGTGTTGGCTTCCAATTCATCATTCTTAAATTCCCCTATTAGTTCTTGGGCGCTTAAGCGGTAGGCTGCTTCCGTTTTTTGGATGTTTATATGAGGTTTGTTATACATATAAAACGATAGCGCGATGGCAATAATGCCTATAAAAATAATGCTCAAGATCCAATATGCTTTTTTACCCAACATCTTCCCTATCTTTAGTTGTTTTCGGCACCTTGGTCTACCCAACATTTAATGGCGTTAATCTCCTCATTGGATAGGCTTCCATCCTTTGGCATACGCCTGCTTTGGGTAACTTCCTTTATCAACCCTGCAATACCGTTTACCTGATTATAGGTTCTTAAATCGGGCGCGAAAGGTTCATTCCCATCCCCACTGTGGCAGGGCATACAGTTATTAGCGATTAATGGTCTTATTACATTTGAATAGGACACAACAATATCGCATTCATTGCTTCCCATCTCCTGTGTCTCTACTTCATAATTGTATTCACAAGATACCAAAATGGAAATAGTCATTACCATAACGCCTAGTAAAAGTATATGTTTCATCTGTTTATTTTTTATGATGCCAAGTTTTCAGATGTATTTAGCCTTTAGTCCCCTACTAACAACTGGGATATTTTAAAATGTTTAGTTCGTGATCCTCTAAGCTAAATCAATACAGATAATGTCTCATTTAACGGGAAGCCCCCCTAAATAATTGCCTTAATATTATGGTACCTATGGAGCTACCGGTGTATCCACATTGGCAATAGGCCATACTCCTGGAGCAGGAAAACTCACCCCTTTGTTGTCCCCTCGTTCACTATCTTGACCAAAATAATATAGCGGCCAACCTTTATAGGTTACTTGGGTTTTTCCATATACATCTATAGATCCAAAATCTTCAGCAACCAAAATACTAGGTATCATTTCCATATTAATTTGAGCTATAGGCCAAACCCCATCATTGGAAAAATCAGGATTGGTATAACTATTGGTATCCTTGGTGTCGTTTATAAATATATAAAGCGTATTACCCTTACTGTCTGTTATATAGGAAGTGGCCCCATCCCCTTCTGTGTAATCGTCCAGGTAATTTTTCCCGTCATGACCCACCAATTGCGATCGTCCATACATTAGGGAATAATCTGGTTTTGCTATATACCAAACGTTATTAAAGGCATCCCCATTGGTATCCCCGGAAGCAGTATCGTTGGCATAATAGTACAAAGGCCAACCTTTATAGGCCGTTTGTTTGGAACCATCCGATCGATCAATAGTCGTAAAATCGGCCGCATCCAATCCATCATCCAATACTAAATCTTCTATATAAAAAACCGGCCAGACATTTAAACATCCTCCCGTACATTCCGAAGTACCTTTGGTATCCAAGGAAAAGAAATACAGGGATTTTCCATTAGCATCGGTTAAAACACTTCCAAAAGTGGCATTATTGGCTACTTTAATATTGTTTTCCTCGGGTTGCGCCTCTGGAGCCATCGGAGTATTTACATTGGCAATAGGCCAAATTCCCGGAGCTGGAAAACTAATGCCTTTATTATCCCCACGTTCACTGTCTTGACCAAAATAATAAAGTGGCCAACCTCTATACGTAATTTGGGTTTTACCAAACACATCGATGGATCCAAAATCTGAAGATTCTAAAATACTGGGCAGATTATTCAAGTCAATTTCGGCAACAGGCCACACCCCGTCATTGGAAAAATCCGAATTAGTATAATTATTGGTGTCCTTGGTATCATTGATGAAAATATAGAGGGTTCTACCAGAAATATCTGTAATATAAAATGAATTCCCATCGCCCTCGGTATAATCGTCCAAATAATTTTTACCATCGTGGCCCACCAATTGTGACTGCACATACATTAGCGAATAGTCTGGTTTTGCTATATACCAAACGTTATTAAAGGCATCGCCATTAGTATCCCCAGCATTACTGTCCCCAGAATAATAGTATAACGGCCATCCTTTATAAGTAGTCTGTTTTGAGCCATCCGTTCTGTCTATGGTCTTAAAATCCGATAATTCTAGTCCGGCATCCACCGTTATTGTTTCTGAATAGAAAACGGGCCAAATATTTAAACATCCATCCAAACATTCGGAATTGTCCTTGGTGTCTCGTGAAAAGAAATATAGGGAAACACCTTTAGAATCCGTCAAAATTTTTCCGAAGCTCCCATTAGTGGCCAACTTCACACTATTTTCCTTGGGCTCTGGTTCCATTGGAACTGGGTCTTCGTCGCTGTTATTGCTACAACTGGCACATAAAAAGCTAGCTATGATAAAATAGAGATAGAATTTTTTCATAATTTGTGGTGTGTTTCAGTTAATTAAGGTCAAATTAACCTGACTAATTTCCAATTTCAAATAAAACCTCGTGAAGGGGAAATTAGATAGTCTGAAACGGAAAAATCAACTTTAAAAGCCAACCTCTCCTTTGAAAAAAGACAACCTCTATCTCTTTACATTGCTCGCCATATCCTTGGTGGTGTTCCTTATAGGTTATTTTGCTATGGTTTATATGGAAAAGGAAAGCAATTATCAGGTTTTACAATTTCAGATCGATTCAGGAAAACGGGAGGCTCAGGAAATTGCTACCTTGGTGTCTAACCAATTAAGCCATGGTCTTTCTAGGGAAGTGGTAATTCAAAACCTTCAAAAAAGCATTGAAGGTAGTAATCTAGAAAAGGGATTTATCTCCATGTTAGATTGGTCCGGGACGGGTATCTGTCATCCCGATCCCCAAGAAATAGGTGTAAAAAATAGACTGGAAGCTTCCTATGCAAGACCCTTAGGAAACGCAATCCATACGACTGAATTTTATGAGCTGGTTACTAATTTCTCTCATGGGGGTGAAAAAGATGCTAAGGCAAATAAAACCATAGGCACTGAGATTATTTTCCTGTACCCCGTGAAAAATTCTGATTGGATCATTGCAGCACATGCCAATGTAGCCCGAATCCATGAGCAATTTGAGGAACTCAAATTAAATCTCTTACTGATCTACCTGCTTGCTAGCGCAACCATTTCCTTATTGGCCCTAGTTATGGTCCGATTCTTAGGAAGCTATTATGAAAAGGCCCTAGAAATTAAAAATGAAAAATTGGCCGAAGAGGTATTGAGCCTTACTAAGTTGAATTCGGATTTGTACGATTTAAAGAATCAATTAAATAAAAATGTAGAAAAAGATAGCCAGAATGGTCTGGAAGAAGGCACCAACAAAATTAAGAATCGCCTACTCACCTATTCCAAAGACAAGCTTATATCCATCCGGGTAGATGATATAGCCTTTATCAACACCGAGTTTTCCTTGACCACCATCACTTGTTTGGACGGCCAGAAACATTCCAGCAACTCCAGCTTGGACGAATTAATGAATGGCCTGGATCCCCTATACTTCTTTAGGGCCAATAGACAATATATAATTTCTGTAAAGGGGATTTATGAGATATTCAAATATGGTAATAATCAACTGAAGATTAAATTGAATCCCGCCTCCAGTAAAACCATAATTATTAGCAAAAACAAGGTTTCCGAATTTAAAAAATGGCTTAACTATTGATTTAAATTCCTTGTATTCAGTAAACACAGTAGGACTATGTACTCCCAAAGCTCCTCATAATCGACTGAGATTCATCCTAGATACAGCATCGGTCCTCCCATAAAACTATCCACTCCCGAGCTAAAATAACTCCAACTCCTTAAAACTACCGATAAATTAAACTTGGATAAAATCCATTCTATTGGAAATATTCCATAATTTAGCATACCTATTTTTTGATATGCTATGAACAAAACAATACTCCATTTAGATTTGGATACATTTTATGTGTCTGTAGAACGACTCCAGGACAGTAGGCTCAATAATAGGCCCATATTAGTCGGAGGCACTAGCGATAGAGGTGTTGTAGCTGCTTGTAGTTACGAGACCCGAGGCTTTGGCGTACATTCCGGAATGCCCATGAAAATGGCCAAGGAACTCTGTCCCGAAGCAGTAATTATAAAGGGAAACGCAGGCAATTACAGCAAGCAATCGGATATTGTAACCGAGATTATCAAGGAACAGGTCCCCCTGTTCGAAAAATCGAGCATCGATGAGTTTTATGCCGATCTTACGGGAATGGACCGTTTTTTTGGCGCTTACCAATACTCCTCGGAACTCCGCCATAAAATCATCAAGGAAACGGGACTCCCCATTTCTTTCGGATTGTCCATAAACAAAGTCGTTTCAAAAATAGCGACCGGTGAGGCCAAGCCCAACAATCAATTAAAAATAGATTATGGGAATGAAAAGCCATTTTTAGCACCTTTATCCATTAGAAAGATCCCCATGGTGGGCGATAAGACCTACCAAACGCTACGGAATTTGGGACTGCGCCAAATAAAGACCATCCAAGAGATGCCCATGGATGTGATGCAGCGGGTATTGGGAGCCAATGGAAGGGTAATATGGAAACGGGCCAACGGCATGGACAATACCCCAGTGATCCCCTATTCGGAACGAAAATCCATCTCTACCGAGCGTACTTTTGATAAAGACACCATAGATATAACAAAGCTCCGCGGTATTCTTATTGCCATGACGGAAAACCTGGCCTATCAACTCCGGAGAGGGGAAAAACTGACCGCCTGTATATCGGTAAAGATTCGTTACTCAGATTTTAACACCTATTCCAAGCAATTAAAGATTCCATATACCAGTGCGGACCATATTCTAATCCCTCAGATCCTAGGCCTGTTCAATACGCTCTATAACCGAAGATTATTGGTGCGATTAATTGGTATCCGTTTCAGCCACCTAGTACAGGGAAATTATCAGATCAATCTCTTTGATGATACCGAGGAGGCACTGAATCTCTATGCCGCTTTGGATAAGATAAGGGAGCGTTTTGGCGATAAGAGCGTCATAAGAGCAGCAGGATTGGGCGCCAAGACCATTGGTAGAATGCAGAATCCCTTTAATGGGCAGCCACCCGTGGTATTGGCACATAGGAAGGTTTGAGTAGTGTTCAGTGATCAGTAATCAGTAAAAAGTAAACAGTAGGCAGTAGTTTTACAATTAACAATGATCAATTAGCAGTATCTCCCCCACTGAAGTGCGGGACTACCGTTCAAAATGACTTTTTGCTACAATATTTATTACTACTTCTGTCAAATTGCTAAAATTAAAAGAATTCGGCCTATTTTAATTTTCGTTAAAAATCAAGTGCTTTTCACAGCGGGTGGAGGAATCCGTCCAAAGAGCATTTCACCTAAGTGAAAGCGGCCTGGACGGTGCGGACGTGTAGATTACACTTCCCAAGAAGCAAATACATTAAAGTCCAACGCTACAGCTGGCTCCTCAAAGTCAAAGGTACACCGTACCTTCACTTTTCGGCCCTGGTTCGTTTTTTATTCATGGCTTGTATATTGTTTTTTTAAAAGGAATTCATGAATGCTGCGCATTTCATCAATGGAAAAAATGAACAGAATTAGTTTTTAAAACAGAACTAATCCTTTTTATTAATAAATCCAATAAGAAGTATAACTAAAACAATCAAAAATACTGGACAGTTTAAGTTTAGTCATATGATAGTAGAAAGTAGTTTTACAATTAGCAGTAAACAATTATGAAAGTTGTACGTCCCTGATATAGGTTGACCTCTTCTAGGGGAAAAAATTTAAAAGCTCCTCCCTTTAAAAAAGGGAGGTGGTTTGCCTGAAAGTGCAAAGCGGAGGGATTTTTTATAGTATTAAGAAGTAAGTAGTGAGTAGTGAGATGTTAGTATTGAGAGCAGTTCAGTGATTAGTAACTAGTTTCGGTCAACTCATAGCTACCTGAGAATTGATTTTATGTCGGGCGTTCCCCTATCGGGTCGCTCTTTCCGCTGTACCCGCCTGTCGGCCGGCAGGTCTTTTTTGGTTATTACCCTGTAAGATGATTGTCTAGTTTTTCCGTAATTATCAACTAGACCTACAAGTTTTGAAAAACCTCGCAGGTCTTGGTGTCTTCTTCCATCACTAGCCAAAAAAGGATGCCGCTGCAATAGCTAACGCGGTGTTCAGTGTTCAGTGATCAGTGATCAGTGTTCAGTGTTCAGTAATCAGTAAAAAGTGAACAGTAGAAAGTAGTTTTACAATTAACAATAACCAATTAGCAATAAACAGTTGGGTAGACCCCTGATTAATTAGGGTATGAGTAAAAATTTAAAAAGCGGGTTTAGATAAAAATAAAAGCCAAATATTTGGTTAAAGCCATGGAACGAAGGTCTATTTTCACCACGGGCTAAAGCGCCGTGGCTATTCAAAAGCTTCCCCTCTAGCCTGATTTTCTAATTAACCAATTGGTACATTAATCCACTGCTACATTGCTACATTGATTAATTTTCAAATTAACTCATTTCTAAATCTCCAAATCAAAACCATTGGTACATTTTCACATTGATTAATTGATACATTACCCCCCCATTTCCAAATTAACACATCTTCAAATTAACCAATTGTTACATTTATACATTTTCACATTAGTACATTAACTCATTTCTAAATAACTTTGAAGAAAACCTAAATCATGACATCCAAGGAAAGATATAACGAGGCAATTGAGCAGTTTGATGCTGCCAACAAGGAAGATCCCAATACCGAAGAGTGGCAAGGCAAAAGCTACCCAAAGGAACTGCTTTATGCCATTAGAATGACCGAAAAACTGAATGACTTTGCTCCAACCGCCTCCGAGGCCTTGCAACTAACAGCCCGTTGCCAGCACATCCAACGATGGAAAATTCCTAGGGACACCTACGAAGAAGGCAGAAAGGGCTATCTACGATGGCGGCAAGACCTTCAAAAGTTTCATGTAGCCAAAGCTTCCGAAATTTTAGAAGCAGTAGGATACGATCAGAATATGATAGACGAAGTAGCATTTTTACTCCAAAAGAAACAACTCAAAAAAAATGAGGATACTCAAACGCTGGAAGATGTCATCTGTCTGGTATTTCTAGAACACTATTTTGAAGATTTCGCTGCAAAGCACCCAGAGGAAAAACAATTGGACGTATTACGAAAAACTTGGCGAAAAATGTCGACCAAAGGTCACGAAGCAGCCTTGCAACTTCCCTTGTCTAAGCAGTCACAACAAACAATTGCAAAAGCGATACAGGAGTAATACTATATCCCCGACCCAGGGGGGCGCATACTTTTATTTCCAAAGTCCAAATGTTATCTTTGTTTATTAGCCTAAGGAGAACGCCCTTCTTTAATGGGCAATTGCATGCTAGTTGCTAGGCATAATTTTAATTTAATATCAGTTATATATGAAGATTGTTGTTTTGGATGGATATACACTTAATCCGGGTGATTTAAGCTGGGAAGGATTGGAAGCTTTGGGATCTTTGACCGTTTACGATAGAACCCCTTATGATTCCGAAAAAATTGTGGAAGCCATTGGTGATGCCACCATCGTTTTCACTAACAAAACGCCACTACCAAAAGAGGTATTAGAAAAAGTGCCTGCCGTAAAATATATTGGTGTTTTGGCCACCGGATTCAATATAGTGGATATAGAAGCTGCAAAATCCTTGGGAATGATAGTCACCAATGTCCCCACTTACGGAACCGCCGGAGTAGCACAAATGACGATGGCGCTGTTGTTGGAAATGTGCCATCATGTGGGAGAACACAATCGCGCTGTAAAAGACGGACAATGGACCAATAGCAAAGATTTTTGTTTTTGGAATTATCCATTGATTGCTTTAGAAGGCAAAACCATGGGGATTATTGGATACGGTAGTATCGGCCGGGCCACCGCCAAATTAGCGGAAGCCTTTGGAATGAAGATCTTAACTTCCGGAAGTCGGATAAGACCTGAACTTGAAACAGAGAATGTTAAACAGGTAGAAATGGACGAATTGCTGCGTGAATCTGACGTAATAAGCCTTCACTGCCCCTTAATGCCCGAAACTAAAGGCTTAATAAATACTGCCAATATTTCCAAGATGAAGGATGGGGTGATGTTGATTAACACTTCTCGCGGACCCTTAATTGTAGAGGAAGACTTAAAAACCGCCTTGGATAGTGGAAAAATAGCTTTTGCCGCAGTGGATGTGGCCTCCCAAGAGCCTATTAATGCCGACAATCCGTTGCTGCAAGCAGAAAACTGTATTATTACGCCCCATATTGCATGGGCTCCTTTAGATTCTAGAATCAATCTTATGAATACTGCTGTGGAGAATTTGGAAGTATTTTTAAAGGGCAGTCCACAGAACGTAGTGAATTAAATTTTCACTCAATTATAATAAAAATGAAAACACCTTCTCTTGACGCCAAGGGAGGTATTATTATTTTACATTCCCAACTATCCTAGGGTTACAAACATTTGAAATGTATATACACATAACGTAACTTTAATATTTCTCCAATAAATAAAATTTATCTAATTATTTAACTGAGTCTTATCCAAATATCTTTTTTCATTTTCTTTGCTTGTCCAGGGCCGAGAGACAAAGGTACAGTGTACCTTTGGAAAGAGGAGCCAGCCGTAGCCAAGGCCAACGCGCCAACTGGCCCCTCTCTGCAAATGCAATCGTTGCATTTTTCAATCGGTCCTAGATTTGATCTAAAAACCAGTTTAAAAACTCCGCGCTTTTTAAGAAAAATAAAAAGCTGAATCTCGGAGCTTTTTAAACCTATTTTGCAGATAAGGGATACTTAGCAAGAAACATTTATCCTATTTTATTTGGCCTACTTTATCCATTATTAGTAAATCAAATATTTTTCAAAAGTAGAATAATGTCACAAGGACAGTACCAGTTAATTACTCCTACACCTCGATTTTGAAATTAACCCTAATTTACCAATTTCTTTAGTTTACGCTAGCACCCACACAACCTACCAACCTGTAAAACAATTTATTACATTAACTTCTAGGTCGTCGTTGGATAATAAACTTTGCCTCGCCAATTCTTAAGCTTGGATGACAATCTTTATTCAAAATCAGGCCAATATTCCTTTATTTTCTTTCTTACAAAAGTGACGCTACGTTCTAATTGGTCCATACCATCTACACCGTCTTCTATACTAATCCAACCATGGAATCCCACTCTTTTCAATTCCTTAAAAATGGCGTCGTAATCATTTAGTCCCTTACCTATTTCACCGTGACTCAATCTTTTGGCATAGCCGGTTGCACCGCCTTCTTCCTTGCGCAAATCTTCTATAGTCCCCTCTTTAAGATAGCGATCACTGGCATGCATGGTGACCACTCGGTCCGAAACCCTATATAGTAGTTCCAACGGATCCTCACCAGCCAAAAAAGTATTACTTGGGTCGTAGTTCACTCCAAAATTAGGATGATCTATACGGGATACCAGCTCGCAAAAAACATCCATTTGCTGTGCAAACTCAGGATACTCCCAGAAATCGTCCTTGTAATGGTTTTCTAGAATCAATGTTATTCCTAGCTTTTGGGCACGTGGTAAACATTGTTTTATAGAGTCGGCCGCATAAGTAACGCCTTCTTCCATGGTTAATTCGGGTCTACGTTGCCCAGACAACACTCGGCAATAAGAACCCCCTAAGGCATGGGTCATTTCTATCCAATGAATTTGTTTCTTGATTTCCGCTTCCCTAAAGGAAGCGTCTGGGTGAGTGAAATCTGGGGAGCAGCACAGCATGGGAATTACTTTTCCATGGCTTTCTACCTGCTCCCTAAAAATAGGCCAGTTAGATTTATCTTTCATTTCCAAGAACCCGGCATACCATTCCAGTCCGTCAATATCCAACATAACAGCCAGGTCTATCCACTCGGAAACCTTCATGGTTCCATCTTTACAAAGTTCTTGCATAAATGCTTTGGGGAATACGGCTAATTTCGGCAAAATAAGTTGGTTTTAATTATTGGTTAATGGTTGGTTGGTCATTCGGAATTCTACGGTTTTCTTGCCTTCTCGTATAATAAAGTTCTTTCCGCCCGAGTAAGCACAGTTCTTAGTTCTTTGTACTAGCAATAACTCTGCTATGGTTTTCAGGGTTTGGCTAAAGCCGAGTCCTTCACGTACTATTATTCCCCGTGATAAATCACGGGGCTATTCAATTTTCTATTTTTTAGATTTCTGAATTGTCAACTGCCTCCGCGACGTACAAAACTGATTACTGGCGACTGATGACTAATCACTGAAAACATTGTTTATTGTTCACTGAAATAACTGATTACTGGCTACAGATCACTGATTACCGTTTACTGCCCACTGACCCCATCTCAATACTCACTACTCTATACTTTATACTAGCCTAGCGTTAGCTCTACTGTAGCTTTCAGGGTTTGGCTAAAGCCGAGTCCTTCAGGTACTATTATTCCCCGTGATAAATCACGGGGCTATTCAATTTTCTATTTTTTAGATCTCTGAATTGTCAACTGCCTCTGGGACGTATAAAACTGATTACTGGCGACTGACGACTAATCACTGAAAACATCGTTTATTGTTCACTGAAATAACTGATTACTGGCGACTGACGACTGATTACTGAACCTTTCTCAATACTCACTACTCATATCTCAATACTTTTTCTAAATACTTTGTACTAAATACTTTATACTCCTCCTCAGTGCGACCCCTCCCAACTCTTGGGCAGATTCCGACCTATCATCGGGAACTGTTCCAAATCCATGACTTGCGCACTTACCGGTCCACATTCGTCCGAAAGCCAGTACAAACATGCCGTGGCAATCTCTTCGGGAGTGAAGATTCGTCCAGCAGGGGCAAAAATAACGGGGATATCCTTGTACCAATCGCTCTTCATTCCCTGTTCTTTTTTATTTAAAATCTCCTTTTCCGTAAGCACCCAACCAGGATTAATCTGATTAACTCGTACTCCATATTCCCGAAATAGGCTATCGCCCAGATTTCTAGTCATGGTCATCAATGCTCCTTTAGAAATACTATAGGCCAATAAATTGGGTTCCCCTCCCCAAGCATTAATAGAGCCAATATTAAGCACA